>NZ_MKSS01000266.1:0-11355 GCF_001897365.1 Hydrogenophaga sp. 70-12 | reverse complement strand
CGGCAACACCGGCCTGGTGGTGGGCTCGGTGCCCGACGGCAGCGGCACCCAGGTGGTGCTGAGCCTGCAGCGCATGAACGCCGTGCGCGCCATCGACCGGGCCAATCTCACACTGACGGTGGAGGCCGGCTGCGTGCTGCAGTCCGTGCAGCAGGCGGCCGAGGCCGAGGGCCTGCTGTTCCCGCTGAGCCTGGCGGCCGAGGGCAGTTGCACCATCGGCGGCAACCTGGCCACCAACGCCGGCGGGACCCAGGTGCTGCGCTACGGCAACGCGCGCGATCTGTGCCTGGGGCTGGAGGTGGTGACGCCCGATGGCGAGGTCTGGCATGGCCTCACTGGCCTGCGCAAGGACAACACCGGCTACGACCTGCGCGACCTGTTCGTGGGCAGCGAGGGCACGCTGGGCGTCATCACCGCGGCCACGCTCAAGCTCTTTCCGCCGCCCGCGGCCAGGCTCACGGCCTGGGCGGCCGTGCCCACGCTGCAGTCCGCCGTCGATCTGCTGGGCCTGGCGCAGCAGCGCCTGGCCGCCGGGCTCACCGGCTTCGAGGTGATGGGCCAGTTCGCGCTCTCACTGGTCGACCGGCACATGCCTCCATTGCGCGTGCCCCTGTGGCGGGAGTCGCCGTACTGCGTGCTGCTGGAAAACAGCGACAGCGAGGGCGAGGACCACGCCCGCACCCAGTTCGAAGGCCTGCTGGAGGCCGCCATCGAGCGGGGCCTGGTGAGCGACGCCGTGGTGGCCGAGTCCATCGCCCAGGCGCATGGCCTGTGGCACATCCGCGAGAGCATCCCGCTCGCGCAGGCGCAGGAAGGCCTGAACATCAAGCACGACATCAGCCTGCCGGTGTCGCGCATCCCCGCCTTCTGCGACGAGACCGACGCCCGGCTGGCGCGCGAGATCCCGGGTGTGCGCCTGGTCAACTTCGGCCACCTGGGCGACGGCAACCTTCACTACAACGTGCAGGCGCCGGCCGGCGTAGATGCCAAAAAGTTCCTCCAACAGGAGGAAACGCGGGTCAACCAACTGGTGTTCGACGCGGTGGCTCGCTACGATGGTTCGATCAGCGCCGAGCACGGCGTGGGCAGCCTCAAGGTGGAGCACCTGGCGCACTTCAAGGACCCGGTCGCGCTCGCGCTGATGCGCCGCATCAAGCAGGCCATCGACCCCCACAACCGCCTCAACCCCGGCCGAGTGATCCAGTGACACACCTTCGCCACGCGTCGCGCGCCCCCCTCGAGGGAGCGGTGCCCGCGGGCCGGCCCGACCGGCCCCGGGGCGCCTCGCGGCTCGCCCTGGGCGCGCTCGCCCTGGGCCTGCTCGCGGGCCCCGCGCAGGCGGCGGCCGACGCCAGCGAACGCCAGGCCTGGCGCGAACAGGCCGTGGCGCTGGAGCACGGCGAAGGCGTGGCGCGCGACATGGCGGCGGCCATGCGCCTGTACTGCCAGGCCGCGCTGGCCGGCGACGCGCCATCGGCCTGGAACCTCGGCTGGATCCACGCCAACGGCCGTGGCGTGCCGCGCAACGACGGCCTGGCCGCCCACTGGTTCGCGCGCGCCGCCCTGTTGGGCGACGACAAGGCCGAGGCCATGTTCCAGCGCCTTGGAGTGCCCGCCGACAAGCCCGACTGTGTGCGCGAGGCCGAGGCGCGCGAGTCCCGCCTCGCCGCCGACCAGGCCGAGCAGCAGCGCCAGGCCGAGGAGAAGCAGGCCCTGTCCACCGCCTACCGCGCCCACGTGGACACGGCCGAGCAGCAGCGCATCATGAAGATCGTCTACAAGCTCGCGCCGCGCTACGGCCTGGAGCCCGGGCTGGTCTACGCGGTCATCCGCGCCGAATCCAACTTCAACGTCAACGCCCTTTCCGACAAGAACGCCCAGGGGCTGATGCAGCTGATCCCCGAGACCGCGGCGCGCTTCGCGGTCAGCAAGCCCTTCGACGCCGAGCAGAACATCCGCGGCGGCATGGCCTACCTGCGCTGGCTGCTGTCCTACTTCCGAGGCCAGGTGCCGCTGGCCGTGGCCGCCTACAACGCGGGCGAGGGCGCGGTCGACAAGTACGGCGGCGTGCCGCCCTTCGCCGAAACGCGCGACTACGTGCGCCGCATCCAGCGCTTCTTCGCGCTCACCGAGCACCCCTTCGACGCCCGCTTGACGGCGCCTTCGCCCCTGCTGCTGCAGCCGGTATCCGCGCAGCGCTGACGGCAGCGGCGCGGGCCGGTGCACAATGCCGGCGACCCGCGCCACCTCTCCCGCGCCATCCCCATGACAGCCCCCCGCCCCGCCCGCTCCCAATACGAAGACTTCATGCGCCACGTGTTCACCACGGGCGTGCCCAAGACCGACCGCACCGGCACGGGCACCGTCAGCGTGTTCGGGCACCAGATGCGCTTCGACCTGAAGGAAGGCTTCCCCCTGGTCACCACCAAGAAGGTCTTCACCAAGGCCATCATCGTGGAGCTGCTGTGGTTCCTGCGCGGCGACAGCAACGTGAAGTGGCTGCAGGAGCGCGGCTGCACCATCTGGGACGAATGGGCGCGCGAAGACGGCGACCTCGGCCCGGTGTACGGCGTGCAGTGGCGCAGCTGGCCCACGCCCGACGGCGGCCACATCGACCAGATCGCCGAGGTGGTCAAGCAGCTCAAGACCAACCCCGACTCGCGCCGCATCATCGTCAGCGCCTGGAACGTGGCCGACCTGAACAAGATGGCGCTGATGCCCTGCCACGCCTTCTTCCAGTTCTACGTGGCCGACGGCCGGCTGAGCTGCCAGCTCTACCAGCGCAGCGCCGACATCTTCCTCGGCGTGCCGTTCAACATCGCCAGCTACGCCCTGCTCACGCACATGCTCGCGCAGCAGTGCGATCTGGAGGTGGGCGAGTTCATCTGGACGGGCGGCGACTGCCACATCTACAGCAACCACCGCGAGCAGGTGCAGGAACAGCTTTCGCGCGCGCCTTACCCCTACCCCACGCTGCGCATCAAGCGCCGCCCCGATTCGATCTTCGACTACACGCTCGAGGACTTCGAGATCCTGGACTACCAGCACCACGCGGCCATCAAGGCACCCGTCGCAGTCTGAGCGCCATGCCGCGCCTCCACCTGATCTATGCCCGCGCCGCGAACGGCGTGATCGGCAAGGACAACGCCCTGCCCTGGCACCTGCCCGAGGACATGGCGCACTTCAAGCGCCAGACCCTGGGCCACCCGGTGCTCATGGGCCGCAAGACGTGGGACTCGCTGCCGCCGCGCTTTCGGCCGCTGCCGGGGCGCCGCAATCTCGTGCTCACGCGCGATCCGTCGTGGTGGGCCGAGGGCGCCCTGCGGGTGGGCTCGATCGACGAAGCGCTGGCCCTGTGCGCCGACGCGCCCGAGGTCTGGGTGATCGGCGGCGCCGAGGTCTACCGCCAGGCCCTGCCGCGCGCGCAGCGCGTGGTGGTGACCGAGATCGCGCGCGACTTCGAGGGCGACGCCTTCATGCCCGCGCTGGGCCCCGAGTGGCGCGAAACGGCGCGTGAGGCCCACACCGCCGCGAATGGCCTGCCCTTCGCCTTCGTCTGCCACGACCGTGCGGTCGCTCGACCCGATACGCAAAGGCAAGAACCATGAAGCTCGCCACCTGGAACATCAACTCCCTCGCCGTGCGCCTGCCCCAGGTGCTGGACTGGCTCGCCGCCAACCCCGTTGACGCGCTCGGCCTGCAAGAGCTCAAGCTGGTGGACGAGAAGTTTCCGTTCAACGCCTTGAAGGAGGCTGGCTACCACGCCGCGGCCTTCGGCCAGAAGACGTACAACGGGGTGGCGATCCTGAGCCGCACGCCGATCACGGATGTGGTGCGCAACATCCCCCAGCACACCGACGACCAGTCGCGCGTGATCGCGGGGACCCTGGACACACCTGACGGGCCCCTGCGCCTGGTCAACTGCTACTTCGTCAACGGCCAGGCGCCTGGCACCGAAAAGTTCGCCTACAAGATGCGCTGGCTGGAGGCCCTGCACCGCTGGCTGCAGGAGGAGTTGAAGGTGCACCCCCGCCTGGTGCTGCTCGGCGACTTCAATGTCGCGCCCGAAGACCGCGACTCCTACGACCCCGTGGGCCTGAAGGACACGATCCACCACACGGTGGAAGAGCGCCAGCACTTCCAGGCCTTGCTCCAACTGGGGTTGACGGACGCCTTCCGCCTGTTCGAACAGCCCGAGAAGAGCTATTCGTGGTGGGACTACCGCATGCTCGGCTTCCAGAAGAACCGGGGGCTGCGCATCGACCACATCCTGGTGAGCGAGACCCTGCGCGGCCGCGTGACGGCCTGCCAGATCGACCGGCTGCCGCGGAAAAACCCGCAGCCCAGCGACCACGCCCCGGTGGTGCTCACGCTCGGTTGAGCCCCAAGGGATGGATCACTCCATCCCCAGTTCCTGGATCTTTCGCGTGATGGTGTTGCGGCCGATGCCCAGCTTGTGGGCGGCCTCGATGCGCCGCCCGCGCGTGTTCGCGAGCGCGGTCTGGATCAGCCGGGTTTCGAAGCGCCGCGTGAGCACGTCCCACACATCGGTGCGGCCGTTTTCCAGCAAGGCCAGGGCCTCGGCCTGAAGGCCGGCCTCCCAGGCGGCCGGCGCGCTCTCCGCTGGCGGCGCGTCCACGGGGGCGGGGGTGGCCTGAGGCGCCGGCGCCCCAGGCGCCACCATCGCGGGCCCGTTCACGGCCACCGCTTCCGCCGGCCGCGTGACCGGCACCGGCGCGCTGACCACCCCACCCGACACGTCGGTCGCACCGACGGCATGGAGCACCTCGGGCGGCAGGTCCTTGACCTCGATCACCTGGGCCGGCGCCATCACGGTCAGCCAGTGGCAGACGTTCTCGAGTTGGCGCACGTTGCCCGGGAAATCGAAACCGCTGAGCAGCTTGAGCGCCGGCTCGGCGATGCGCTTGGGCTCCACGCCGAGCTGTTTGGCGCTTTGCTGCAGGAAGAAGCGCGTGAGCATCGGGATGTCTTCCCGCCGCTCGCGCAGCGCGGGCAGGCGCAGGCGGATGACATTGAGGCGGTGGAACAGGTCCTCGCGGAACACGCCCTCCTTCACCCGCTGCTCGAGGTTCTGGTGCGTGGCGGCGATGACCCGCACGTTGGCGCGCACCGCGCTGTGCCCCCCCACACGGTAGAAGTGCCCGTCGGACAGCACGCGCAGCAGGCGCGTCTGCAGATCGAAGGGCATGTCGCCGATCTCGTCGAGGAACAGCGTGCCACCGTCGGCCTGCTCGAAGCGGCCGCGGCGCATGGTCTGCGCGCCGGTGAAGGCGCCGCGCTCGTGGCCGAACAGCTCGCTCTCCAGCAGATCCTTGGGAATGGCGGCGGTGTTGATCGCAACGAAGGGGCCGTTGGCGCGCGGCGAGTGCTTGTGCAGCGCGCGCGCCACCAGCTCCTTGCCCGAGCCCGACTCACCCGTGATCAGCACCGTGACCTGGCTCTGGCTGAGGCGGCCGATGGCGCGGAAGACGTCCTGCATGGCCGGGGCCTGGCCCAGCATCTCGGGTGCCGCGCTCAGTCGCTCCTCGGACACCTCCTCGCGCAGGCTTTCGTCGACGGCGCGGCGGATCAATTCGACCGCCTTGGTCAGATCGAAGGGTTTGGGCAGGTACTCGAAGGCGCCGCCCTGGAAGGCCGCGACCGCGCTGTCGAGGTCGGAGAAGGCCGTCATGATGATGACGGGCAGCAGAGGGAAACGCGCCTTGACCTTCTCCAGCAGGTCCAGGCCGGAGCCCCCCGGCATGCGGATGTCGCTCACCAGGATCTGCGGGCCGTCGGTGTCGCCCGGGTCGCTCAGGGCCTTGAGCACTTCTGGCGCGCTCGTGAAACTGCGGGTGGGCAGGTTCTCGCGGAGCAAAGCCTTCTCGAGAACGAAGCGGATGGACTGGTCGTCATCCACTATCCAGATCGGCTTCATGTATCGGTCGTCCCTTCAGTCGCGCAAGTGCGTGCGTGTCGAATCGGTCAGGGCAAAGGGATCAGGATCTTGAAATCCGTCTCCCCCGGCGCGCTCTCGCACTCGATCAGCCCATGGTGCTGCTGCACGAATGTCTGCGCCAGCGTCAGCCCGAGGCCGGAGCCGCCCTCGCGTCCCGACACCAGCGGGAAAAAGATGCGGTCCTTGATCGAGTCCGGCACACCGGGCCCGTTGTCGATGACATGCAATTCCAGTGCCAGCCGGTAGCGCTGCTTGCCAAAGGTGAGCTGGCGGCCCACGCGGGTGCGGAAGGTGATGCGCGCATCGCCCGCCTCGATGCGCTCGGCCAGCGCCTGGGCCGCGTTGTGCGCGATGTTGAGCACCGCCTGTATCAACTGCTCGCGGTCGCCGCGGAACTCGGGGATGGAGGTGTCGTAGTCGCGCACCACCCGCAAGCCCTTGGGAAACTCGGCCAGGATGAGCGCGCGCACGCGCTCGCAGACCTCGTGGATGTTGACGTCGCCCACCACGTGCGGGCGGCGGTGCGGCGCCAGCAGCCGATCGACCAGCGATTGCAGGCGGTCGGCCTCGTGAACGATGACCTGGGTGTACTCGATCAGCTCCTTGGCCTGCAGCTCCATCTGCAACAGCTGCGCCGCGCCGCGGATGCCGCCCAGCGGGTTCTTGATCTCGTGCGCCAGGTTGCGGATGAGCTCCTTGTTGGCCTGGGCCTGGTCGAGCAGGCGCGCCTCGCGCTCCTGCCGCGTCTGCTGCTCCAGGGGCAGCATCTCCACCACCACCTCGCCCGTGCCCTCGGTCTGGGCCACGACGACGTGCACGGACAGCGAGTCGTGGTTGAGGCGGCGCAGGTGGGCGTCGTAGCGCAGGGCCGCGAACTCGTTGTCGCGCGCGCCCTTCAGGGCGTTGTCGAGCAACACGGGTTCGGTGAAGCAGTCTTGCAGCTGGGCACCGGTGATGCTGCGCCGGGACAGGCCCAGCGCGTCTTCCAGCACGGCATTGGCGAAGAGCACGCGGCCCTGGTGGTCCACCACCGCCACGAGGGTGGCCAGCAGATCGAGCGCCTGGAAGCGCGGATGGGCGGCGGGCTCCTTGGGCGCCGCGCCGCGCCGCGCGACGAGGTGGATGAGGGAAGTGGCGTCAGGCGTTTTCAAGCCACCCATTGTGCGGCAGAAGCCGCGGCGCCAGCGCCCTGCCGGCAGGGCTCAGTTGGCGGCGGGTCCCAGGCGCTGCAGTTCGCGCCGCAGGCCGGCCACGTCGCTCTCGGCGCGCGCGACGGCGGCCTTCAGTTCGGCCACCCGGTCAAGGTAGCGCTGGTAGTTCCGGCTCTCGATGCCCTGCTTCTCGGGCTCCCCGTTGGCATAGGCCTTCTGCGCCTCGGCGAGCCGTTCTTCGGCCCGCCGCAGCTCGGTCTCGAGAATGGCGCGAGCGTCTGCGTCGCGGGCGCGCTGCGCGGCGTTGTCCACACGCGGCGCGCTGCCGCTGCCGCCACTGGCGCTGGGATTGCGCGGCGCGGCGGCCGGGCTGGGGCGCGTGCCTTCGATAACAGTGACATTGCCCCCTTGCAGCGGCGTGCAACCACGCTGCTTGGCCACGGCGGCGTTGTTGGTGTATTCGTTGCCACAGCGGTAGATGGTGTCCTGCGCCATGGCCGGCGTGGCCAGCAAGGCCGCCAGGACCAGCGGCAGGCGGGGCATCGGACGGGACGGGACAACGGACACGGAACCTCCAGCAAGGGTGAGCGCGGGGCAGTATGACGCAATTGCCCGGCGAAAGTGCCGGGGGCGAACCCGCAGCGACGTGCGCCCAAGAAAAAGGGACGGCCGGAGCCGTCCCTTCTGCGGATGCGGGCCCGCTCGCGCGGGCCGGCCATCACAGGCTGTAGTACATGTCGTACTCGACCGGGTGAGGCGCCATGCGAAAGCGCGTCACCTCGGCCATCTTGAGCTCGATGTAGGCGTCCAGCATGGAGTCGGTGAACACGCCACCCTTGGTCAGGAAGGCGCGGTCCTTGTCGAGGTAGTCCAGGGCCTGGTCCAGGCTGTGGCACACGGTGGGGACCAGCTTGTCCTCCTCGGGCGGCAGGTGGTACAGGTCCTTGGTGGCGGCCTCTCCCGGGTGGATCTTGTTCTCCACGCCGTCCAGGCCGGCCATCATCAGTGCCGAGAAGCACAGATAGGGGTTGGCCGAAGGATCGGGGAAACGCGCCTCGATACGGCGGCCCTTGGGATTCGCCACATGCGGGATGCGGATGGAGGCCGAGCGGTTGCGCGAGCTGTAGGCCAGCTTCACCGGGGCTTCGAAGCCAGGCACCAGGCGCTTGTAGCTGTTGGTGCCGGGGTTCGTGATGGCGTTGAGCGCGCGGGCGTGCTTGATGATGCCGCCGATGTAGTACAGCGCGAAGTCGCTCAGGCCGGCATAGCCGTCGCCAGCGAACAGGTTCTTGCCGTCCTTCCAGATGGACTGGTGCACGTGCATGCCCGAGCCGTTGTCACCGGCATAGGGCTTGGGCATGAAGGTCGCGGTCTTGCCATAGGCGTTGGCCACGTTCCAGACCACGTACTTCAGCACCTGGGTCCAGTCGGCGCGCTCGACCAGCGTGCTGAACTTGGTGCCGATCTCGTTCTGGCCAGCACCCGCCACCTCGTGGTGGAACACCTCGACAGGAATGCCCAGCGATTCGAGGATCAGGGACATCTCGGCGCGCATGTCCTGCGTGCTGTCGACCGGGGGCACCGGGAAGTAGCCGCCCTTGACGGTGGGGCGGTGGCCGCGGTTGCCGCCTTCCAGCTTGGCGCCGCTGTTCCAAGGCGCTTCGTACTCTTCGATCTCGAACATCACGCGGCCGGGCTCGTTGCTCCAGCGCACGCCGTCGAAGATGAAGAACTCGGGTTCCGGCCCGAAGAAGGCGGTGTCGCCCAGGCCGGAGGCCTTCAGGTAGGCCTCGGCGCGGCGGGCGATGGAGCGCGGGTCGCGGTCATAGGCCTTGCCGTCGCTGGGCTCGACCACGTCGCACTGCAGGAACAGGGTCGTCTCTTCGAAAAAGGGGTCGATGTTGGCGGTGTTCGGGTCGGGCATGAGCTGCATGTCCGAGGCCTCGATGCCCTTCCAGCCGGCGATGGACGAGCCGTCGAAGGCGTGGCCCGAGGTGAACTTGTCCTCGTCGAAAGCCGAAATCGGCACGGTGACGTGCTGCTCCTTGCCGCGGGTGTCGGTGAAGCGGAAGTCGACGAACTTGACTTCGTTGTCCTTCACCATCTGCATCACGTCTGCGACGGTCTTGGCCATCAATTGCTCCTGTATCTGGAAGGGTGGGTTGAAAAGCGACTACGGGGGCGTGACATGCAGTTTCCATGCCATGCAACGGCGCCCTCGGGTGCACGCGCACCGCCTTGGGACCGCCTGGCCGGCCTATTTGTCACCGTATTGGTGCACTCATGCACTGATTTGGAGATTTTTAAGGACGCACCAACTCGGGGCCCATTTCGGCCTTGCACGCGCGCAGGCCGGCCAGCAGCTCGGCAAAGGCGGGTTCGACGTCGGGCGCGGCGCCCTTGACGCCCAGCTCGATGTGGCGGCCGTAGGTGGGATGGTCCACGCTGGGCAGGCTGAACACCTTGACGGCGTGCGCGGCTTCGATCTGTTCCATCAGCGGGGTCAGCGCCGCTTCCATGGCCCCCATGACGATCACCGAGCGCTCGCGCCAAGCGCCTTGTCGGTGCAGGTGGCTGTAGCGCTGGTCGAGTACCCAGGCCAGCATGGGCCAGGCCATCACCGGGAAGCCGGGCACGAAGTGCACGTCGGCGCCGCCAGGGCCGCGGCAGCTGAAGCCGGGGATCTTGTTGTACGGGTTGGGAATGAGGCTGGCGCCCACCGGGAACACGCCCATGTTGTAGCGGTGCACGTTGTCCGGCCGCTCGGGTTCGAAGGGCACGCCCTGCTCTGCCGCCACGTCGCGCATGCGCTCTTCGATCAGCCGCGCCGCCTCGGGGTGCAGAGCGAGCTCCACGCCCAGAGCCGCGGCCGCGCATTGGCGGGTGTGGTCGTCGGGCGTGGCACCGATGCCGCCGCAGCAGAAGACCGGCTCGCGGCCCTCGAAGGCCGCCCGCAGCACGTCGGTGATGCGCGCGCGCTCGTCGCCCACCACCTGCGCCCAGGACAGCGCCAGCCCGCGCTCGGCGAGCAATTCGGCCACCTTGGGCAGGTGCTTGTCCTGCCGCTTGCCCGACAGGATCTCGTCGCCGACGATGATCAGACCGAAACCGGTGCTCATGGCGCGGGTGCGGTGGGCGGCAGGGGCAGCGGATCGGGGCTGGGCGGCGGCGCTGGGGGCTCCAGCGTGGGCTCGACCGGTACCACCTCGACCGGTACCACGGCGCGCAGGTGCTCCAGCACGGCCAGCGCATAGTGCGCGAACCACAGCGACGCGAACGCGAACACCAGCGTGTAGACCCAGATCGCCACCGGCACCAGCAGCGGCGCCAGGGCGATGAACATGGCACCCGAGGCCCACAGCAGGCTGGGCGCGGCGCCCAGGTAGCCGCAGAGCACCCCCATCAACAGCAGTGTGCCGCGGTGCTCGCGCATGATGCGCCGGCGCTCGTCGCCACTGGCGTGCGTGGCCAGGGCATCGAACGCGAACACGCGGTAGGTGAGCCAGCCCCAGATCAGCGGCGGCAGGATCAGCACCAGGGGCGGCACCAGCCACAGCGGCATGGACAGCACCAGCACCACCACCGCCAGCAGCGTGGAGCCCAGCGACCAGAACACGCTCACGATGAACGAGCCGCCGCGCCGCTTCTCGAGCTGGGGGAAGCGGCGCTGCCCCACGAGATCGACCATCGCGGGCGTCATGAACACCGCCACCAGCAGCAGGCACAGCAGCACGATCACCGGCGTGGCCAGCACCAGCACGATGAGCGGCGCGAACACCGCGCGCAGCGACCCCATGCCCATGCGCTCCAGCCAGCCCAGGAAGGCTTGCACCAGGTCGAAGGCTTCGAACCAGGCCATGACGGAGGCCACCGCCCCATCCCAGAAGAAATAGCCCAGGGCGAACGACAAGGCCACCATGAGCACCAGAGGCAGGAAGGACAGCGCGATCACGCGCGGGTGCAGGCAGTAGGCCACCGCCCGCCAGAAGGCATCGAACATCGCTCGCATGGCGCGAAGAATACCCGCAAGCGCCGACAAACCGGCCGCTAGGATGTCGCCCATGGATCGCATCGACATTCACGGCGTGCGGCTGGAGGCCGCCCACATTCCCGGTCCGTCCGGCCCCGCCCCCCTGGTGTTCCTGCACGAAGGCCTGGGCAGCGTCGCCATGTGGACCCAGCGCAACCTGTTCTGGCCCGAGGCGCTGTGCCGCGCCAGCGGGCGCGCCGGCTGGCTGTTCTCGC
>NZ_MKSS01000265.1:0-8991 GCF_001897365.1 Hydrogenophaga sp. 70-12 | reverse complement strand
TGATGGCCCTGGTCCTGGGCCTGGCCACCGCCTTCGCCTGGGCGCAGGGCCTGCAGCCCGTGCCCGAGCTGCGCGCGCGGGCGATGGACCTCACGGGCACGCTGGACGCCGCCGCGCTCCAGCGCATCGAGGAGCGCCTGGCCGGCTTCGAGCGCGAGCGCGGCACGCAGATCGTGGTGCTGATGGTGGCGAGCACCGCCCCTGAGGACATCGCCGACTACACCCAGCGACTGGGCGACGCCTGGAAGATCGGGCGCCGCGACGTCGGCGACGGCCTGCTGTTCGTGATCGCCAAGGACGACCGGCGCATGCGCATCGCGCCGGCCAAGACCCTCGAAGGGGCCATCCCCGACCTGCTGGCGCGCCGCATCCTCGACCAGGCGGTGGCGCCCGCCCTGCGGCAGGGCGATTTCGCGGGCGGCATCGACGCCGGGCTCACGCAGATCATGGCCGCCGTGCGCGGCGAGGCGCTGCCGCCGCCCGCCCCGGCGCCGAGCACCCGCCGCGGCGCCGGTGAATGGACCGATGCCCTGGTGTTCCTGCTGTTCGCCGTGCCCATGGTCGCCGGTTTCATGCGCCGGGCCTTCGGGCGTGGGCTGGGCATCCCGCTCACCGGCGCGGCCACGGGCGTGATCGCCTGGCTGCTCACCTCGGTGCTGTGGGTTGCGGCCGGGGCCGCGGTGCTGGGCATGCTGGTGGCGGTGCTCGCTCGCTTCATGCCCGCGTCGATGCCGTCGTCGCGCGGCCGTGGCGGCCCTTGGGGCGGCAGCGGGGGCTGGGGGGGTGGCGGCTTCGGCGGCGGCCGCGGCGGCGGGGGCTTCAGTTCCGGCGGCGGTGGCAACTTCGGGGGCGGCGGCGCCTCCGGCGGCTGGTGAGGACCTGGCCATGAAACGCTGGTGGCGCTTGTTCAGACACCGCTGGATGGACCGGCACGACAGCGCGCGCGCCGTGCCCGACGACATGGCCGAGCGCCTCACGCGGCGCGTCACGGCCAGCGAGGCGCGCCACACCGGCGAGGTGCGCCTGGTGGTCGAGGCCGCCTTGCCCACCAGCTACCTGCTGCGCATCGGCCCCGACGAGCCCCTGGCCGCCGTGGTGCGCGACCGCGCGCTCGCCTGGTTCGGTCGCCTGCGGCTGTGGGACACCGAACACAACAACGGCGTGCTGATCTACCTGCTGCTCGCCGAACACGCCATCGAGTTCGTGGCCGACCGCGCGCTGGCGCGCCGGGTGGCGCCCGAGACCTGGCAGGCGATCGTCGACCGGCTCGGCGCGCAGTTGCGCGCGGGTGGGTTCGAGGACGGCCTCACGCAGGCGTTGGAGGAGGTGTCGGCGCTGCTGGTGCAGCACTTCCCGTCCGACGCCACGGCGCCCGGCGAGAACGAGCTGCCCGATACGGTGCTGCGCGCCTGAGCGCCGCACAGCTCGCCGCCAGCGCTCGCGCCGCCATGCGCCGCGCGGAGGTGCCCCCGATTCGCGCCGCCGATCAGCCGCGCCCGCGCGTCAGGTTGGTGCGGTTATTCATCACCACCTGCAGCTCTTGCTGCAGGGCCTTGTTCATCTGAGCGAAGGTCTTGAGCTTGCGCGTGGTGTCGCGCAGCCGGTCGGCCAGGCGCTTGGAAATGGCCAGCAGCAACCGCGAGCCCAGGCGCGGGTCGTCCTTGAGCAGGCGCATCAGCGCGGTGCGCGACAGCACGGCGGCGGCGATGTCGGTGTTGGCCGTGCAGGTGGCCGAGCGCGGCGCACCGTCGAGCACGCCCATCTCGCCCAGCAGGTGGCCCGGACCCATCACGTTGACCACCATGCTCTCGTGCAGGCCGGGCAGGTCGCTCTCGACGGCGATGTCGCCCTCAAGCACCAGCAGCATGTAGTCGTTGCCGCGCACCTCGCCCTCGTGAATGATCACCGTGCCGGCCTTGATGAGCTTGGGCTTCATGTAGCCCACCACCTTCATCGCGTCCGCGATCGTGAGATCGGCGAGCGCCGTCGGCGTGACCAGCAGCCGGGCGGCGACTTCTTCAGGAGCGAGTTCCGGACTGTCGAAGAGCGAGGACATGCAGCGGGTGGCGCGCGGGGGACGCGGCCATCATAGTGAAGCGCCCGAACGCTGAACAGCGGCGCGGGCAAAAAAAGACCGGCGCAGGGCCGGTCTCTCGCGAAGGGAAGACGTCCTTCACTTCTTCTGGCGGTACTTGCGCAGCGCCGCGATCTGCGCGGCCATGACCGCGAGTTCGGACGTGGCCTTGGCCAGGTCGACGTCGGTCTTCGCATTCTTCACCGCTTCTTCGGCCTGCTGGCGGGCCGACGAGGCCTTGGCCTCGTCGAGGTCCTTGCCGCGGATGGCGGTGTCGGACAGCACGGTGATGGCGTTGGGCTGCACCTCGAGGATGCCGCCGGCCACGAAGACGAACTCTTCGCCGCCGTCGGCCTTTTCGATGCGCACGGCACCGGGCTTGATGCGGGTGATCAGCGGAATGTGGCCGGGCAGAATGCCGAGCTCACCCGCCTCGCCCGGCAGGGCGACGAATTTGGCCTCGCCCGAGAAGATGGACTCCTCGGCGCTGACCACGTCGACGTGGATGGTGCTCACTGAATAGCCTCCGTACTGCGTACTGCGGTGCGAGCGCCTTCGGGCGGCCGGGCGGCGCTCATGGTGTTTCCTCAGGCAAGGACCGATCAGCCCGCCGCCAGCTTCTTGGCCTTCTCGAAGGCCTCGTCGATGGTGCCGACCATGTAGAAGGCCTGCTCGGGCAGGTGGTCGCATTCACCGGCGGTGATCATCTTGAAGCCGCGGATGGTCTCGGCCAGCGGCACGTACTTGCCGGGCGAGCCGGTGAACACCTCGGCCACGTGGAAGGGCTGCGACAGGAAGCGCTGGATCTTGCGGGCGCGGGCCACGGCCAGCTTGTCTTCGGGAGACAGTTCGTCCATGCCCAGGATGGCGATGATGTCGCGCAGTTCCTTGTAGCGCTGCAGCGTGCCCTGCACGGCGCGGGCCGTGCTGTAGTGCTCTTCGCCGACGACCAGCGGGTCGAGCTGGCGGCTGGTGGAGTCCAGCGGGTCCACGGCGGGGTAGATGCCCAGCGCGGCGATGTCGCGGCTCAGCACCACGGTGGAGTCCAGGTGGGCGAAGGTGGTGGCGGGCGAGGGGTCGGTCAGGTCGTCCGCGGGCACGTACACGGCCTGGATCGAAGTGATGGAGCCCACCTTGGTGGAGGTGATGCGCTCCTGCAGGCGGCCCATCTCTTCGGCCAGCGTCGGCTGGTAGCCCACGGCGGACGGCATGCGGCCCAGCAGGGCGGACACTTCGGTGCCGGCCAGCGTGTAGCGGTAGATGTTGTCCACGAAGAACAGCACGTCGCGGCCTTCGTCGCGGAAGGACTCGGCGATGGTCAGGCCGGTCAGGGCCACGCGCAGGCGGTTGCCCGGGGGCTCGTTCATCTGGCCGTAGACCATGGCCACTTTCGACTCGGCCAGGTCGTCCAGCTTCACGACGCCGGAATCGGCCATCTCGTGATAGAAGTCGTTGCCCTCGCGGGTGCGCTCACCCACGCCGGCGAACACGGACAGGCCCGAGTGCGCTTTGGCGATGTTGTTGATGAGCTCCATCATGTTCACGGTCTTGCCCACGCCGGCGCCACCGAACAGGCCCACCTTGCCGCCCTTGGCGAAGGGGCAGACCAGGTCGATCACCTTGATGCCGGTTTCCAGCAGTTCCTGCGACGGCGACAGCTCGTCGTAGGCGGGGGCCTTGCGGTGGATGGAGGCGGTGAGGGTCTGGTCGACCGGGCCGCGCTCGTCGATGGGGTTGCCCAGCACGTCCATGATGCGGCCCAGCGTGGCCTTGCCCACGGGCACGGTGATGGGGGCGTTGGTGTTGGTCACCAGCATGCCGCGGCGCAGGCCGTCGGACGAGCCCAGGGCGATGGTGCGCACCACGCCGTCACCGAGCTGCTGCTGGACTTCCAGCGTGAGGGCCGTGCCCTCCATCTTCAGCGCGTCGTACACGCGCGGCATTTTGTCGCGCGGGAATTCCACGTCCACAACGGCGCCGATGCACTGGACGATCTTGCCTTGCACTTGAGACATGATGTTTACCTTCTGTTTTCTCTGGATTCGGAGGGGCGCGGACCTTAGACGGCGGCGGCGCCGGCGACGATCTCGGACAGCTCTTTGGTGATGGCGGCCTGGCGGGTCTTGTTGTAGACGAGCTTGAGCTCGCCGATCACGTTGCCGGCGTTGTCGGTCGCGGCCTTCATGGCCACCATGCGCGCCGCCTGCTCGGACGCCATGTTCTCGGCCACGGCCTGATAGACCTGGGCCTCGACGTAGCGCAGCAGCAGCTCGTCGATGACGGTGGCCGCGTCGGGTTCGTAGATGTAGTCCCAGTCGCGGCCGCCCGCGCCTTCCTGCAGGTCCTCGGCGGTCAGGGGCAGCAGCTGCTGCACCACGACCTCTTGCCTCATCGTGTTGATGAAGCGGGTGTAGGCCAGGTGCACGCTCTTGATGCGGCCCTCGGTGTAGGCATCGAGCAGCACCTTGACGGGGCCGATCAACTTGTCCAGGTGGGGCCGGTCGCCCAGGTTCGTGACGCTGGACACCACCTTGGCGCCGATGCGGTTCATGAAGCCCAGGCCCTTGTTGCCGATGGCCACGATCTCGGCGGACTCACCCGCGGCCTGCAGGGCCTTGAGCTCGTTCGTGAAGGCGCGCAACACGTTGGTGTTGAGGCCGCCACAGAGGCCCTTGTCCGTGGTCACGACGACGAAGCCCGCGGTCTTGGCCTCGTTGGTTTCCATGAACGGGTGCGTGTACTCGGGGTTCGCCTTGCTCAGGTTGCCCGCAATCTGCCGCACCTTCTCGGCGTAAGGCCGGGCCGCACGCATGCGGTCCTGCGCCTTGCGCATCTTGGACACGGAAATCATCTCCATGGCCTTGGTGATCTTCTTCGTCGATTCGAAGTTTTTGATCTTGCCGCGGATTTCCTTGCCTGTAGCCATCGCTGCTCCTGGTTGGCCCTGGGGCGCTCAGTACGTGCCGGTTTTCTTGAACTCGGCGATGGCCGCCGACAGCTGGGCTTCGGCGTCCTTGTCCATGGCCTTGTCGTTCTGCAGCTTGCTCAGCAGCGCGGCGTGCTTGTCCTTCAGGAAGGCGTGCAAGCCCGACTCGAAGGCCAGCACCTTCTTCACGTCGACGTCGTCCAGGAAGCCCTTGTTCACCGCGAACAGCGACGCGGCCATCAGGCTGATGGACTGCGGGCTGTACTGGGCCTGCTTGAGCAGTTCGGTCACGCGGGCACCGCGGTCGAGCTGTTTGCGGGTGGCTTCGTCGAGGTCGGAGGCGAACTGCGCGAAGGCCGCGAGTTCACGGTACTGCGCGAGGTCGGTACGGATACCGCCGGACAGGCCCTTGATCAGCTTGGTCTGGGCGGCACCACCCACGCGCGACACCGAGATACCCGCGTTGATGGCGGGACGGATGCCGGCGTTGAAGAGGTTGGTCTCCAGGAAGATCTGGCCGTCGGTGATCGAGATCACGTTGGTCGGCACGAAGGCGGACACGTCACCGGCCTGCGTCTCGATGATGGGCAGCGCGGTCAGGGAGCCGGTCTTGCCCTTGACTTCACCCTTGGTGAAGGCTTCGACGTAGTCGGCGTTGACGCGGGCGGCGCGCTCGAGCAGGCGGCTGTGCAGGTAGAACACGTCGCCGGGGTAGGCTTCGCGGCCCGGCGGGCGGCGCAGCAGCAGCGAGACCTGGCGGTAGGCCACGGCCTGCTTGGACAGGTCGTCGTACACGATGAGGGCGTCCTGGCCACGGTCGCGGAAGTACTCGCCCATGGTGCAGCCCGAGTAGGCCGACAGGTACTGCATGGCGGCCGATTCGGAGGCCGAGGCGGCGACGACGATGGTGTAGTCCATCGCACCGGCCTGCTCCAGGGCGCGCACCACGTTCTTGATCGACGACGCCTTTTGGCCGATGGCGACGTAGATGCAGGTCATGTTCTGACCCTTCTGGTTGATGATCGCGTCGATCGCCACGGCGGTCTTGCCGGTCTGGCGGTCGCCGATGATCAGCTCGCGCTGGCCACGGCCGACAGGCACCATGGAGTCGATGGACTTCAGGCCGGTCTGCACCGGCTGGTCGACCGACTGGCGCGCGATCACGCCCGGGGCGACCTTCTCGATCACGTCGGTCAGCTTGGCGTTGATCGGGCCCTTGCCGTCGATGGGCTGACCCAGGGCGTTCACCACGCGGCCCACGAGCTCGGGGCCCACGGGCACTTCCAGAATGCGGCCCGTGCACTTGACGGTGTCGCCTTCGGAGATGTGCTCGTACTCGCCCAGCACCACGGCGCCGACGGAGTCGCGCTCGAGGTTGAGCGCCAGGCCGAAGGAAGGCACGCCGTCCTTGTTGGCCGGGAATTCGAGCATCTCGCCCTGCATCACGTCGGACAGGCCGTGCACGCGCACGATGCCGTCGGTGACGGACACCACGGTGCCCTGGTTGCGCACGTCGCTGCTGGCCGCCAGGCCCTCGATGCGGGACTTGATCAGTTCGGAAATTTCGGCGGGATTGAGTTGCATGACTCTTTCCTTCTTTCGTTGATTGGTATGCGGCGCGCCCGACGTCCGGCCATCAGGCCGTGAGGGCAACTTTCATCTGTTCCAGGCGGGCCTTGACGGAGGTGTCCAGCACCTCGTCGCCGACCACCACGCGAATGCCGCCGATGAGTTCGGGCTGCACTTGCACCTGCAGGTTGAGCGGGCGGGCGAAGCGCTTCTCGAGCACGGCCGACAGGTCGGCCAGGGCCGAGGGCTCGATCGGGAAGGCGCTGTACACCGTGGCGTCGGCCGATCCCTGCTGGGCGTTCTTGAGCGCGCGGAACTGGGCGGCGATCTCAGGCAGCGCGGCCAGGCGGTCATTGTCGATCACCGTGCGCAGGAAGTTCTGGCCGGCGGTCGGCAGCGGGCTCTTGAGCACGCCACCGATGAGATCGAACACCTGCTGGGGCGTGACCTTGGGGTTGTCGGCGAACTGGCGCAGCCCCGCATCGGCGGCCACGATGGCCAGGGCGTCAAGCCAGGCCGCCGTGCCGGCGGCATCCTGGCCGCAGGCCTTGAACAGCGCTTCCGCGTACGGGCGGGCAATGGTGGCGATTTCGGCCATGGTCGTCTCGTGTTGGACCGATCAGAGCTCGGTCTTCAGGCGGTTGAGCAGGTCGGCGTGCACGCCGGCGTTGACTTCCTTGCGCAGGATCTGCTCGGCGCCCTTGACGGCCAGCGCGGCCACCTGCTCGCGCAGCGTCTCGCGGGCCTTGACGACCTGCTGCTCGGCTTCCTGGCGCGCGGCGGCCACGATCTTGGCGGCCTCGTCGTTGGCGCGGGCCTTGGCCTCTTCGATGATGGTCTGCGCGCGGCGCTCAGCGTCGGCCAGGCGGGTGGCGGACTCGTTGCGCGACTTGCCCAGCTCCTCTTCGACGCGCTTGTTGGTCGCGGCGAGTTCGGTCTTGGCCTTCTCGGCGGCGGCCAGGCCTTCGGAAATCTTCAGCGCGCGCTCATCGAGGGCCTTTGCGATCGGTGGCCAGATGAACTTCATCGTGAACCAGATCAGGATCGCGAAGACGATGGCCTGCGCAAAGAGGGTTGCATTGATGTTCATCGCAACGCCTTTCTGTGTGGACTAAGGGAAAAACACACCGGCGACCCGGCGGACGGACCGAGGCGGCGGCGGGCGCTGCGCCCGCTCACCGCGATGGCCGCGCCCGCGCGGGGCCGACCAACCGATTTACAGCGTGAAGGGGTTGGCGAAGGCGAACAGCAGGGCGATGGCCACGCCGATCAGGAAAGCCGCGTCGATCAGGCCGGCCAGGATGAACATCTTGGTCTGCAGGTCGTTCATGAGTTCGGGCTGACGGGCCGACGACTCGAGGAACTTGCCGCCCATCAGCGCGATGCCGATGGAAGCGCCGATGGCGCCCAGACCGACGATGAGGCCGCAAGCCAGAGCGACGAGACCCAGAACGTTTTCCATGATGACTCCTATTGAGATGGAAGTTTGCTGATTGAGAAAAGGAACGAAATTACCCGAGCGCGTCCTGGACGGTCGCGTCAGTGAGCGTCATGCGCCTGCCCCAGGTAGATAAGGGCCAGCATCATGAAGATGAACGCCTGCAAGGTGATGACCAGGATGTGGAACAAGGTCCACACCGTGCCGGCGATCAGGTGTCCGACGAAGAAGAGTCCACCGCCGAGCGAGAGGGTGGCATAGGCCCCCAGCAGCGCGATCAGCATGAACACCAGCTCACCCGCGAACATGTTGCCAAACAACCGCATGCCGTGCGAAACCGTCTTCGCCACGAACTCGATCATTTGCATCAGGAAGTTGACCACGCCCAACAGCACCGCCCAGAGCGGGTTCTTGCTGGTGCCGAAGGGAGCGGACACCAATTCATGCGCCCAGCCACCCAGGCCCTTGATCTTGATGTTGTAGAACAGGCAGAGCAGCAGGACGGAGACGGACAGGCCCAGGGTCGTGGACAGGTCGGCCGTGGGCACGACGCGCAGGTAGTCCTTGAAGCCCATGGCGGGGCCGGCGCTATGCCAGATCTGGGGAATCAGGTCGACCGGGATCATGTCCATGAAGTTCATCAGGAAGATCCAGACGAACACGGCCAGGGCGAGAGGGGCGATGAGCTTGCGGCTGGTGGCGTTGTGGATGACGGCCTTGGCCTGGTTGTCCACCATTTCAACCAGGATCTCGACGGCGGCCTGGAAGCGGCCCGGCACGCCGGCGGTGGCCTTGCGCGCGGCCAGCCACAGCACGACGCACATGAGCAGGCCCAGCAGGCTGCTGACGACCACCGAGTCCACGTTGATCACGGAGAAGTCGACGATGCTCGACTGCTTGTGGTTCGTCAGGTGAACGAGGTGGTGGCGAATGTATTCGCCCGGGGTCAGAGTGCCTTCAGCAGCCATTTGTGTGCACCAAAAC
>NZ_MKSS01000264.1:0-13525 GCF_001897365.1 Hydrogenophaga sp. 70-12 | reverse complement strand
ATCGCCCGCGCGCGCCGCGGTGCTCGACGAGCCGCCCAACGCCGACGCCGGTGAAATCACCGACAAGGGCTACCTCAACCAGCGCGCGGTGCTGCAGCGCCGCGCCGCGCGCGTGGCGGCCCTGTACGCCGATGCCCCGGGCGTCATCCGCCCGGCCACTTCTTCGAAAGTTTCCCGATGAGCCGCGGACAGAGCCAGCTTTTCAACGACGTCTACATCCTCGATGGCGTGCGCACGCCCATGGTGGACTACCAGGGCGCCTTCGCCGACGCCAACCCCATCGACCTGGGCATCAAGGTCGCGCGCGAGGTGCTCAAGCGCACCGGCGTGTCGCCCGAGGCCATCGACTCCGTGCTCGCGGGCAACATGGCCCCGGGCGGCTTCGACCAGTTCTACGTGCCGCGCCACATCGGCCTGTACGCCGGCGTGCCGGTGGAGGTGCCCGCGCTCATGGCGCAGCGCATCTGCGGCACCGGGTTCGAGCTGTTTCGCCAGGCCGGCGAGCAGATCGGCGCCGGCATCGCGCAGAACGTGCTGCTGGTGGGCACCGAGTCGATGACGCGCAACCCCATCGCCGCCTTCGACCACCGCGGCGGTTTCCGCCTGGGCGCGCCCATCGGTTTCAAGGACTACATGTGGGAGGCCCTCACCGACCCGGCGGCCGACATCAGCATGATCCGCACGGCCGAGAACCTGGCGCAGCGCTATGGCATCACCCGCGAGGCGGTGGATGCCTTCGCCTCGCGCTCCTTCGAGCGCGCCGTGGCCGCGCAGGCCGCCGGCTGGTTCGACGGCGAGATCGTGCCCGTGGGCCATGAGAGTTTCGAGCGCGAGGGCTACCGCCCGCGCGGCATCCGCCTCTCGGGCAAGGCCAGCGTCGCCGACCGCGACACGCACCCGCGCCCCACCCCGCCCGAGGTGCTGGCCAAGCTGCGCACCGTGTTCAAGGACGGCGTGCAGACCGGCGGCAACAGCTCGGCCCTGACCGACGCGGCCGCGGCCGCCGTGGTCACCAACGGCGCGGGCCTGAAGGCCCACGGCAGGCCCGCGCTGGCGCGCCTGGCCGCCGCCGCCGTGGTGGGCGTGCCGCCCGAGATCATGGGCATCGGTCCCGCGCCCGCCATCCGCCTGCTGCTGGAGCGCGCGGGCCTGTCGCTCAACGACGTGGCGCGCTTCGAGATCAACGAGGCGCAGGGCGCGCAGACCGTGGCGGTGTCGCGCGAGCTCGGCCTCGACGAGGACAAGCTCAACGTGCACGGCGGCGCCATCGCGCTGGGCCACCCCTTGGCGGCCACCGGCGTGCGCCTCACCATCACCTGCGCGCGCCAGCTGCGCGACATCGGCGCGCGCTGGGGCGTGGCCTCGGCCTGCATCGGTGGCGGCCAGGGCATTGCCCTGCTGATCGAAAACCCCTCGGCCACCTGAACCCTTTTCAAGCCCTCGCGGGTGCGGGCCACGAGCACACGCAACACCAACGGAGACAACGCATGAAACAACTGCTGAAGACCACCCTGGCCACGGCCGTGGCCGCCACCCTGGCCAGCGCCGCCTGGGCCGACCTCACCGTCGGCGTGAGCGTGCCCCTCACCGGCCCGGCCTCGGGCCTGGGCATCCCCATGGCCAACGGCGTGAAGATGTGGCCGGCCACCGTCGGCGGCGAGAAGCTCAACGTCATCATCCTGGACGACGCCACCGACCCCACCAAGGGCGTGCAAAACGCGCGCCGCTTCGTCAACCAGGACAAGGTGGACGTGATCGTGGGTTCGGGCGCCACGCCGGTGGCCATCCCCATGGCCGACGTGGCCATCGAATCGGGCACGCCGCACCTGGCGCTCTCGCCCATCGGCCTGCCGCCCGGCAAGGACGCCTGGAGCTTTCGCATGCCGCAGAGCAACGGCGTGATGGCCGAGGCCATGGTCGAGCACATGAAAAAGCAGGGCGTGAAGAGCGTGGGCTTCCTGGGCTACACCGACGCCTACGGCGAGCAGTGGCTGCAGGCCCTGACGCCGCTGCTGGAGAAGGCCGGCATCAAGCTCGCCGGCGTCGAGCGCTTCGCGCGCTCCGACACCACCGTGACCGGGCAGGCGCTCAAGCTCGCCTCGGCCAACCCCGACGCGATGGTGGTCGTGGCCTCGGGCAGCGGCGCCGCCATGCCGCAACTGGGCCTGATCGAGCGCGGCTACAAAGGCAAGTTCTACCAGACGCACGCGGCCGCCACGCGCGACCTCATGCGCGTCGGCGGCAAGGCCGTCGAAGGCACCTTCGTGACCACCGGCCCCGTGGTGGTGGCCGAGCAGCTCCCTGACAGCCACCCCAGCAAGGCCCTGGGCGTGAAGTTCAACGCCGAGTACGAAAAGATCTACGGCGCCGGCACCCGCAACCAGTTCGGCGCGCACTCGTACGACGCCTACCTGCTGCTCGACAAGCTGGTGCCCGTGGCCGCCAAGAAGGGCAAGCCCGGCACACCCGAATTCCGCGCCGCGCTGAAGGCCGCGCTGGAAGACGCGCCGGCCATGCCCGTCACGCACGGCATCATCGACTTCACGGCCACCGACCACTGGGGCTTCAAGACCGGTTCGGGCGTGGTGATGAAGGTCGTCAACGGCGACTGGAAACTCGAGCAATAAGGTCCACCCCGCCGCGCTTCGCGCGCCCCCTCAAGGGGCGGTGCCTGCGGCCCGGCCAAGCCGGTTCCGCGGCACCCTGGGTTGCGTGCTCTCACGCGCAGCCGGCGGGCGTTTAAAGACAAGAGATGAAAATGACGGGAGACCGCAACCCATGGACCTGAGCATTGCTGCGATCCTCGGCGTCGACGGCGTCATCAACGGTGCGATCTACGCGCTGGTGGCGATCGCCCTCGTCCTGGTGTTCGCGGTCACCCGCATCGTCTTCATTCCGCAGGGCGAGTTCGTCGCCTTCGCGGCGCTGACCATGGCGCTGTTCCAGACCGGCGCCCTGCCCGGCACGGTCTGGCTGCTGCTGCTCATGGTGGCGCTGGTGCTCGTGCTGGACGCCGTGCGCGCCTGGCGCGAGGCCTGGCCGCTGGCGCGCTGGGCGCGCCTGGCCCTGCGCACCGCGGCGCTGCCACTGGTGGCCTGCGCCCTCACCGCCTGGCTGGTGCCGAAACAGCCCCCCATGGTCGTGCAGGCCCTGCTCACGCTGGCCCTGGTCACGCCCATGGGCCCGCTGGTGTACCGGCTGGCCTACCGCTCGCTGGCCAGCGCCAGCGTGCTGGTGCTGCTCATCGTCTCGGTCGGCGTGCACTTCGCGCTCACCGGTCTGGGCCTGGTGTTCTTTGGTGCCGAAGGCTTCCGCAACCCGCCGTTCTGGGACGAGCGCCTGAGCCTCGGGCCGGTCACGCTCAGCGGGCAGGCCATCATCATTCTCGGCGCCTCGGTCGCGCTCATCGTCGCGCTGTTCGTGCTGTTCGACCGCACGCTCACCGGCAAGGCGCTGCGCGCCACCTCCGTCAACCAGACGGGCGCGCGGCTCATGGGCATCTCCACCGACGCCGCCGGCTCGCTGAGCTTCACGCTCGCGGCCTTCATCGGCGCGCTCTCGGGGCTGCTCATCGGCCCCACCACCACCGTGTTCTTCGACAGCGGCTTCCTCATCGGCCTCAAGGGCTTCGTGGCCGCCGTCTTCGCCGGCCTCACGAGCTTCCCGCTGGCGCTCGTGGGCGCGCTCGGCGTGGGCCTGGTCGAGGCCTTCGGCTCCTTCTGGGCCAGCGCATTCAAGGAAGTGATCGTGTTCACCGCCATCCTGCCGGTGCTGCTGTGGCGCTCCTTCGTCGACCCGCATGACGAGGAGCATTGAGATGGATATCCGTCGCTACGGCCTGCTGGCCTTCACCGTGATCATGGTCGCCGTGCCTTTCCTGCCGGTGCCCGACTACTGGATCACCAAGCTCAACTACGTGGGCCTGTTCGGGCTCGTCGCGCTCGGCCTGGTGCTGCTCACCGGCATCGGCGGCCTCACCTCCTTCGGCCAGGCGGCCTTCGCCGGCCTGGGGGCCTACGCCAGCGCCTACCTCAGCGTGAAGCTGGGCCTGTCGCCCTGGCTCGGCCTGCTCGCGGGCCTGGCCGTCACGGTGGCCGTGGCCCTGGTGCTGGGCTGGGTCACGCTGCGCATGTCGGGGCATTACCTGCCGCTGGCCACCATCTGCTGGAGCCTGGCCTTGTTCTACACCATGGGCAACCTCGACGCCCTGGGCAAGTACGACGGCCTGCTGGGCGTGCCCGCCATCCAGTTCTTCGGCATCAGCCTGCAGGAGGAGCGGCGCATCTACCTCCTGATCTGGCTGGTGGCCATCGCCGCGGCCATCGCCATCACGCGCCTGCTCGACTCGCGCCCCGGCCGCATCATGCGCGCGCTCGACGTGCACCGCGGCGGCGGCAAGACCATGCCCGAGGCCATGGGCGCCTCCACCTTCCGCCACAAGCTGCTGATGTTCGTGATCGCCGCCATCCTGGCCTCTGTCTCGGGCTGGCTGTTCGCGCACATGCAGCGCAGCGTCAACCCCTCGCCCTTCGGCATCAAGTTCGGCATCGAATACCTCTTCATGGCGGTGCTCGGCGGCGTGGGCCATGTGTGGGGCGCCTTCACGGGCGCGGCCCTGGTCAAGCTGGCCGAAGACCAGCTGCAGACCTGGCTGCCGGCGCTGCTGGGCACCTCGGGCAGCTACGAGATCATCGTCTTCGGCGTGGTGCTGGTGCTGGTGCTCAAGTTCGCGCCCAACGGCCTGTGGCCCTCGATCGAGCGCCTGCTGCCCGCGCGGCGGCCCCGCGCCACGGCGGCGGCCGCCACCGAGCCCCTGCCCGCGCGCGACAAGCCCGCGACCGGCAGCGTGCTGCTCGAGGTGAAGGACGCGCGCCGCACCTTCGGTGGCCTGGTCGCCGTCAACGGCGTGGGCTTCACGCTGCGCGCGGGCGAAATCTTCGGCCTCATCGGCCCGAACGGCGCGGGCAAGTCCACCACCTTCAACCTGGTCTCGGGCGTGCTGCCGCTCACCAGCGGCGAGGTCTGGCTGCGCGGCGAGCGCGTGGACGGCAAGGGCGCGCGCGAAATCGCTCGCCGCGGCCTGTCGCGCACCTTCCAGCACGTCAAGCTGGTGCCCGACATGACCGTGCTGGAGAACGTCGCCCTGGGCACCTACCTGCGCACGGGCAGCGGCACCCTGGCCGCCATGCTGCGCACCGACCGCGCCGAAGAAGCGCGCGCCCTCGCCGAGGCCGAGCGCCAGCTGCGCCGCGTGGGCCTGGGCGAGCACCTGCACGAGCTCGCCGGCAACCTGGCCCTCGGCCCGCAGCGCCTGGTGGAGATCGCGCGCGCCCTGGCCAGCGACCCCGCCCTGCTGCTGCTCGACGAGCCCGCCGCCGGCCTGCGCCACCGCGAAAAGCAGGCCCTGGCCGAGGTGCTGCGCCAGCTCAAGGCCGAGGGCCTGAGCCTGCTGCTGGTGGAACACGACATGGACTTCGTGATGAACTTGACCGACCGCATCCTGGTGATGGAGTTCGGCACGCCGCTGCTGGAAGGCACGCCGGCCGAGATCCAGGCCAGCGAAAAGGTGCGCGCGGCCTACCTCGGAACGGAGCATTGACATGGCTGAGCTGCTGCTTGAAGTGAAAGACCTGCACGCGGGCTACGGCAAGGCCGAGGTGCTGCACGGCATCCACTTGCCGGTGCGCGCGGGCCAGGTGGTCACGGTGATCGGGCCCAACGGCGCCGGCAAATCCACGCTGCTGGGCGCCCTGATGGGCCTGCTACCGCTGCGTGGCGCGGTGCGCTTCGCGGGCCAGGACATCACGCGCCTGACGCTGGAAGAGCGCGTGATGGCGGGCCTGGCCCTGGTGCCCGAGCGGCGCGAGCTGTTCGGCACCATGAGCGTGGAAGACAACCTCGTGCTCGGCGGGTGGCGCCCGATGAAGCAGCGCCTGCCGCGCTGGCGCGATGGCCTGGAGCAGGTCTACGAGCTGTTCCCGCGCATGAAGGAACGCCGCGCGCAGGCGGCCGGCACGCTGTCGGGGGGCGAGCGTCAGATGCTGGCCATCGGCCGCGCGCTCATGGGCCAGCCCAAGCTGCTCATGCTCGACGAGCCCAGCCTGGGCCTGGCACCGCTGATCGTGCGCGACATCTTCCGCATCATCGAGACCTTGCGCGAGCGCGGCGTGAGCATCCTGCTGGTCGAGCAGAACGCGCGCGCGGCCTTGAACGTCGCCGACGAAGGCCACGTGCTGGAAACCGGCGACGTGGTGCTCGCGGGCCCGGCCGCGCAGCTCGCGGTGGACCCGCGCGTGATCGACACCTACCTCGGCACGAAGAAGCAGTAACCCCCGCCCGGCCGCGCCCCCAAGGGCACCGGCCGCGGCGCGTCACCCCAGAGTTTGCGAATGAGCTGGACCTACGAAGCCCCCCTGGACCATATGCGCTTCGTGCTTGAGCACGTGCTCGACGCGCCCACCCACTGGAAAGCCTGCGAGGCCTTCGCCGACCTCGACCTCGACACGGCCGACGCCGTGCTGCAAGAGGCCGCGCGCTTCGCGAGCGAGGTGCTGCAGCCGCTCAACGCCGTCGGCGACGTCGAAGGCTGCGTGCGCGACGCCGAGGGTCGCGTGCGCACGCCCAAAGGCTTTCCCGAGGCCTACCAGGCCTTTGTGGCGGGCGGCTGGCCGGCCCTGCCCTGCACGCCCGACTGGGGTGGCCAGGGCCTGCCACTGCTGCTGGACGCCGCGCTGCGCGAGATGCTCGACGCCTGCAACCACGGCTGGAACATGTACCCCGACCTGCTGCACGGCGCCTACGAGACGATCAAGGCCCACGGCAGCGAGGCGCTGAAGGCCCGCTACCTGCCCAAGATCGTGAGCGGTGAATGGCTCGCGGCCATGGCGCTCACCGAGCCCCAGGCCGGCAGCGACCTGGGCCAGCTGCGCACGCGCGCCGAACCGCAAGCCGACGGCAGCCTGCGCATCAGCGGCAACAAGATCTTCATCAGCGGCGGCGAACACGACCTCACCGACAACATCGTGCACCTGGTGCTGTGCCGCTTGCCCGATGCGCCGGCGGGCACCAAGGGTCTGTCGCTCGCCCTGGTGCCCAAGGTGCTGCCCGACGGTTCGCGCAACGCGCTGTTCTGCGACGGCGTGGAAAAGAAGATGGGCATCAAGGCCAGCGCCACCTGCGCCATGCGCTACGAAGGCGCCACCGGCTGGCTCATCGGCGAACCGCACCGCGGTCTGGCCGCAATGTTCCTGATGATGAATTCGGCGCGCCTGCACGTGGGCCTGCAGGGCCTCGGGCACCAGGAAATGGCCGCGCAAAACGCGCGCCGCTATGCCGCGGAACGGGTGCAGATGGGACGCGCCATCGCCGAGCACCCGGCGGTTCGCCTGCTGCTCGACCGCCTGGAGGTGATGGCGCAGTCCCAGCGCGTGCTCGCCTACCGCGCCGCGCTGGCCCTGGACCTGGCCGAACACCATGGCGACGGTGCCGTGCGCGAGCGCGAGAAGCGCTTCGCGGCCCTGCTCACCCCCATCGTCAAGGCCTTCTGCACGCACCAAGGCTTCCATGGCCCGGCCGCCGCGCTGGGCGTGTGGGGCGGCTACGGCTACGTGCACGAATACGGCATCGAACAGACGGTGCGCGATGCGCGCATCGCCATGATCTACGAGGGCACCAACGAGATCCAGGCGATCGACCTCGCGCAGCGCAAGCTGTTGGCCGATGGCGGCGCCACCGCCTTCGAGCTGCTCGACGCCCTGCGCGCCGAGCTGGCCACCGGCGACCCGCTGCGCGACTTCGTCGATGCGTCGCGCGCGCAGCTGCGGGACTGGCTGGACCGTGCCAGGCAAGACAACTCACTGCTGCTGGAAAGCGCCGACGATCTGCTGCACGGCATGGCCCACACCCTGCTGGCCTGGGCGGTGGGCCGCATGGCCAGCGCGGCCCACAGGCTGCCGGAGGCCGCGGCCGCGCGGCAGCACGCCCTCACAGGCGCATTCGTTCGCCACGCGGTTCCCCTGGGCCGCCTGCATTGGGAGCGCGCCCTGGCTGCCGCGGCGCCGCCTAGGGCTTCCTCAGGCCATTGAGGCCGCTGAAGCCACTGCCCAAGGCGGACCAAACACGGTGGCGCTGTCACCCATCTGGGGGGCGACAGCGCCAACAAAAAAGCACCTGGCAGAAACCTGCACAGGTGCTTTTTTCATCGAATCGTCTGGAGGCGCGTGGCGGAGTCGAACCGCCCTAGACGGATTTGCAATCCGTTGCATAACCGCTTTGCTAACGCGCCGGAGCGGGTCCGATAAAAAAGGGAAGCCGAGCTTCCCTTTTTGCGAATCTGGAGCGGGAAACGAGGTTCGAACTCGCGACCTCAACCTTGGCAAGGTTGCGCTCTACCAACTGAGCTATTCCCGCATTTTCTAGCAGTTCTTGCGTTCTGCAGAAGCTAGAAGTATAGCGCAAAAATCGAGGTCCCTTCAAGGGGCCTCGATTTTTTTCAGTGTTTGACCGCGTCGGTTTCGCCCGTGGTCGCGCGCACCGACGCCGCCGCGAGTTGCGCGGCGACTTCTTCGTCCGTCAGCGGCACGGGCTGGCGTTCCAACGCAATGGACAGCACCTTGTCGATCCATTTCACCGGAACGATCTTCAGGCCTTCCTTCACGTTGTCGGGAATCTCGGCGAGGTCCTTCACGTTCTCTTCCGGGATCACCACGGTCTTGATGCCGCCGCGCAGCGCGGCCAGCAGTTTTTCCTTCAGGCCGCCGATGGCCGTGACCTCGCCGCGCAGCGTGATCTCGCCCGTCATGGCAACGTCGGCACGCACCGGGATGCCGGTGAGCGCCGACACCAGCGCGGTGGTCATGGCCGCACCGGCGCTCGGACCGTCCTTGGGCGTGGCGCCGTCGGGCACGTGGATGTGGATGTCGCGCTTGTCGAACATCTCATCCTTGATGCCCAGCACGCGGGCGCGGCTGCGCACCACGGTGCGCGCGGCCTCCACGGACTCCTTCATCACGTCGCCCAGCGAGCCGGTGCGCGTGGTGGCGCCCTTGCCGGGCATGATGGCCACTTCGATGGTGAGCAGATCGCCACCCACCTCCGTCCAGGCCAGGCCCACGACCTGGCCGACCTGGTTCTGCTGCTCGGCGCGGCCGTAGGTGTACTTGCGCACGCCCAGGAACTCGCTGAGGTTGTCGGCCGTGACCATCACCGTGGGCGTGAACTTCTTGAGCAGGAGGCCCTTGACCACCTTGCGGCAGATCTTGGAGAGCTCGCGCTCCAGCGAACGCACGCCGGCCTCGCGGGTGTAGTAGCGAACGATGTCGCGCACCGCGTCCTCGCGCACCTCGACCTCGCCGTCCTTGATGCCGTTGTTCTTGATCTGCTTGGGCAGCAGGTAGCGCATGGCGATGTTGGTCTTCTCGTCCTCGGTGTAGCCCGAGAGGCGGATGACCTCCATGCGGTCCAGCAGCGCCGGCGGGATGTTCATCGAGTTCGAAGTCGCCACGAACATCACGTCGGACAGGTCGTAGTCGACCTCGACGTAGTGGTCGCCGAAGGTGTGGTTCTGCTCGGGGTCCAGCACCTCCAGCAGCGCGCTGGACGGGTCGCCACGGAAGTCGGTGCCGAGCTTGTCGATCTCGTCGAGCAGGAACAGCGGGTTGCGCGTGCCGACCTTGGTGAGGCTTTGCAGCACCTTGCCCGGCATGGCGCCGATGTAGGTGCGGCGATGACCCCGGATCTCGGCCTCGTCGCGCATGCCACCCAGGGCCATGCGCACGTACTTGCGGCCGGTGGCCTTGGCCACCGACTGCCCCAGCGAGGTCTTGCCCACGCCCGGCGGGCCCACGAGGCACAGGATGGGTGCCTTGACCTTGTCGACGCGCTGCTGCACCGCGAGGTACTCGAGGATGCGGTCCTTCACGCGCTCCAGGCCGTAGTGGTCTTCGTTGAGCACGGCCTCGGCGTGCGCCAGGTCGTGCTTGATCTTGGTCTTCTTGCTCCAGGGCAGGCCGACCAGCACGTCGATGTAGTTGCGCACCACGGTGGCCTCGGCCGACATGGGCGACATGAGCTTGAGCTTTTTCAGCTCGCCCTCGGCCTTCTTGCGCGCCTCGGCGGGCATGCGGGCCGCCTTGATCTTCTTCTCGATCTCCTCGATGTCGGCGCCCTCTTCGCCTTCGCCGAGTTCCTTCTGGATCGCCTTGACCTGCTCGTTGAGGTAGAAGTCGCGCTGGTTCTTTTCCATCTGGCGCTTGACGCGCCCGCGGATCTTCTTGTCGACGTTGAGGATGTCGACCTCGCGCTCGAGTTGCTCGAACAGGTTCTCCAGGCGTTTGATGACCGGATCCAGATCCAGCACCACCTGCTTGGACTCCAGCTTGAGCGGCAGGTGCGCCGCGATGGTGTCGGCCAGGCGGCCGGGGTCATCGATGCTGGAAATGGAGGTGAGGATCTCGGACGGAATCTTCTTGTTCAGCTTGACGTACTGGTCGAACTGCTGCATCACCGCGCGGCGCAGCGCCTCCAGTTCGTTGGCCGCCGCCTCGGCGCGCTCATTCGCCGGGTCGATGGGCGACACGTTGGCCACGAAGTGCGTCTCGCCGTCGTTGATGGACAGCACCTTGGCGCGCTGCACGCCCTCCACCAGCACCTTCACGGTGCCGTCGGGCAGCTTGAGCATCTGCAGGATGGTGGCGACGCAGCCCATCTCGAACATGTCCTCGGGCGAGGGCTCGTCCTTGGCAGCGGCCTTTTGGGCCACCAGCATGATGCGGCGCTCGGCCTCCATCGCCGCTTCCAGGGCCTTGATGCTCTTGGGTCGGCCGACGAACAGCGGGATCACCATGTGGGGGAACACCACCACGTCGCGCAGGGGCAGCAGCGGGAGTTCCACGGGGGTGCTGGGCAGAGGGGTTTGTCCGGACATCTGAACCTCGGTGACTCAGTGGTTGGGGCTCTGGTGGGCGGTGTCAACCGCGGCCCGGGCGGTCATGCGGAGCCAGGTGAGGCTTCGCATGCCTGTCGTTCACGCCTGCTTGGCGGCCTCGCGGTACACCAGCAGCGGTGGCTTGTTCTCGTCGATGGTGGATTCATCCACCACGACCTTTTCCACGTTGCTCAGGCCAGGGAGCTCGAACATGGTGTCGATCAACGCGTTTTCAAGGATGGAGCGCAGGCCGCGCGCGCCGGTTTTGCGCGCCAGCGCCTTGCGGGCGATGGCCTTGAGCGCGGCGGGCCGCACCTCCAGTTCGGCGCCCTCCATCGACAGCAGCTTGGAAAACTGCTTGACGACGGCGTTGCGCGGCTGGGTGAGGATGTCCACCAGCGCGTCCTCGCTCAGCTCGGCCAGGGCGGCGATGACGGGCACGCGGCCGACCAGCTCGGGGATGAGGCCGAACTTGATCAGGTCTTCCGGCTCGACTTCCTTGAACACCTCGGTGACGCTGCGCTGCTTCTTGCTGCGCACGGCGGCCGAGAAACCGATGCCCGAGGCCTCGGTGCGGTTCTCGATGATCTTCTCCAGGCCCGCGAAGGCACCCCCGCAAATGAACAGGATGTTGGTGGTGTCGACCTGCAGGAAGTCCTGGTTGGGGTGCTTGCGCCCGCCCTGCGGCGGCACGCTGGCCATGGTGCCCTCGATGAGCTTGAGCAGGGCCTGTTGCACGCCCTCGCCCGACACGTCGCGGGTGATGGATGGGTTGTCGGACTTGCGCGTGATCTTGTCGATCTCGTCGATGTAGACGATGCCCTGCTGGGCGCGCTCGATGTCGTAGTTGCAGCTTTGCAGCAGCTTGGCGACGATGTTCTCGACGTCCTCGCCCACATAGCCGGCTTCGGTCAGCGTGGTGGCGTCGGCCATGACGAAGGGCACGTTGAGCATGCGGGCCATGGTCTGGGCGAGCAAAGTCTTGCCCGAGCCCGTGGGGCCGATGAGCAGGATGTTGCTCTTGGCCAGTTCCACCTCGTCCTTGCGCGAGCCCTGCTTGTGGCGCAGGCGCTTGTAGTGGTTGTAGACGGCCACGGCCAGCGCGCGCTTGGCAGCGTCCTGGCCAATGACGTAGTTGTCGAGGTTGCTCTTGAGCTGGGCCGGCGTGGGCAGGTCGTCCGAGGACGCCTTCACCGACTCGATGCCGGGCAACTCGTCACGGATGATGTCGTTGCAGAGATCGATGCACTCGTCGCAGATGAACACCGAGGGCCCGGCGATCAGCTTCTTCACCTCGTGCTGGCTCTTGCCACAGAACGAGCAGTACAGCGCTTTTTCGCTGGAGGCGGCTTTCTTGTCGGCCATGGTGCGGTGTCAGGGAAAAACGGTGTTCAATGATAGTGGATGGTCCGCCAGGGCCAAATCCGGAAAAAGGGCCGCAAAAACGGTGTTTGGCCGCCCTTCTCCCGGCGGCGTCAGCCCGCCGTGGGACGCTTCTCGATGACCTTGTCGATCAGGCCGTAGTCGGCCGACTCGGCGGCCGAGAGGAAGTAGTCGCGCTCGGTGTCGCGCTCGATCTTCTCCAGCGGCTGGCCGGTGCGTTCGGCCAGGATGCGGTTGAGCTGCTCGCGGGTCTTGAGGATTTCGCGCGCGTGGATCTCGATCTCGGTGGCCTGGCCCTGGGCGCCGCCCAGCGGCTGGTGGATCATGATCTTGGAATTGGGCAGGCTGAAGCGCTTGCCCTTGGTGCCAGCGGCCAGCAGGAAGGCGCCCATGCTCGCGGCCATGCCCACGCACAGCGTCGACACGTCGGGCTTGATGAAGTTCATGGTGTCGAAGATCGCCATGCCGGCGCTGACCGAACCACCGGGCGAGTTGATGTAGAACGAGATGTCCTTGTCCGGGTTCTCGCTCTCCAGGAACAGCAGCTGGGCCACGATGAGGTTGGCCGACTGGTCGTTGACCGGACCGACGAGGAACACCACGCGTTCCTTGAGCAGGCGCGAGTAAATGTCGTAGGCGCGCTCGCCGCGGCCCGATTGTTCGATGACCATGGGCACCATGCCCAGGCCTTGGATATCCATAGCGCTCATGAGGCTCTCCGAGTGAGTCCGTACAGGTTCAAAGCAATGGCCCAACTGTAACCAACCCGGCCACCCCACTTCGGGCGGTAGGGCCATGGTTCGTTCGCGGGGGATGCAAGGGGACAGATGGGGGGTCCAGCGGCAAAAAAAAGGGGCGGATCGCTCCGCCCTCTTCCGTGCGCCAGAGCACCGGCGATCAGGCCTGGGCCATCAGCTCGTCAAAGCTCACGGTCTTGTCGCTGACCTGGGCCTTGGCGAGCACGAAGTCGGTGACGTTGTTCTCGATCACGATGGCCTCGACCTCGGCCAGGCGGCGGTTGTCGCCCTGGTACCAGCGCACCACGTCGGCGGGCTTTTCGTAGGAAGCGGCCAGCTCGTCGATGTGGGCCTTGATCTGCTCGGGCTTGGCGTGCAGTTCGTTGACCTTCACCAGCTCGGCCACCACCAGGCCCAGGCGCACGCGGCGCTCGGCCTGCGGGCGGAACAGCTCGTCGGGGATGGGGGCCTTGTCGGCGTC
>NZ_MKSS01000263.1:0-9757 GCF_001897365.1 Hydrogenophaga sp. 70-12 | reverse complement strand
GAGCTGGTCGCCAAGGCCAAGGGCGGCGCCCCCCTGATGTACGCTTCGGGCGGCCCCGGCGTGCCCGGCCACCTGGCCAGCGAAATGCTGCTGGAGCAGACCAAGGTGCGCATGGAGCACGTGCCCTACCGGGGCCCGGCGCCGGCCACGCAGGCCGTGCTGGGTGGCGAGGTGGCCTGCGGCTTCCTGGCCACGCCCACGGTGCTGCCGCACGTCAAGAGCGGGCGCCTGGTGGCGCTGGCGGTGTCGTCCGAAGCGCCCTCCTCGCTGGCGCCGGACGTGCCCACGCTGGCCAAGGCGCTCAACCAGCCCGGACTGGACGTGAGCTTCCGCCTGGTGCTGCAAGCCGCCAAGGCCACGCCGCCGGCGGTGGTGGCCGAGATCGAGAAGCACGCGGCCGAGATCATGAAACAGGCGGACGTGCGCGAGCGCCTGAAGAACTACGACCTGACCGCCGTCGGGAGCACCAGCGCGCAGGCCCAGCAGGTGATGACCGCCGAAATGAAGCGCTGGGAGCCGGTGGTCAAGCGGCTGGGACTGAAGGCGGAGTGAGGCCGCTCAGGCCATGGCAAACCCGGGTTGATTGGCACTTGCCGGCATAGCCCCCGCGGTGCCATTTCATTTTTCTGCCGCTCCATTCGTCCATCAAGGAACTCCCCGGCGGTGAGGGGCGGGCCGCTCGCCGCCCGGAAAACCCGCGCCTGCCGATCTGCCGATGCCCTTGTTGCCGGCGGCGCCGAACGGGACGTCACTCCGGTGCGCTGGCGTAGACGATGCGCAACCACATGTCCGACAACACGCTCACCACCATGGGCTCATCGTCCAGGTAGGGCTCCAGGCCCGGGGCGCGCACCAGATAGATCTCGCGCAGCAACTCGTCGCTCATGGCGATCGCGCCGCGCACCCTCAGCTGCAGCTGCGCCATCTGCTGCGGGTCGCGCGGGCGCGGATCGCGCCGCAGCACGTCCTCGACGACCGTCCGCGCCCAGGCCGCGTTCAGGCGGTCGCGCGCCTGCGCCAGCTCGCTGCGGTCGCGCATGAGCGATTCGCGCCCCAGCAGCAGTTTGGCGTTGAGTGCGTAGACGGCCACGTAGTAGCTGTTGAACAACAGGATTGCCTCGGCCACCGGCGGCGTGCGGCCGCCACGCGGACGGCAGCGCCTTCGCAGGGCGACGTAGATGCGGATCACCGTCATCGCCGCGTGTGAACGGTCCCGGAAGTGCAGGTAGAAGGTGCCGCGCGCGATGCCCAAGGCCTCGGTGATCAGCTCGACGGTCAGGCCGTCGTAGCCCACGCGCTCCATTTCACGCGCCGTGGCGGCCAGGATCTGCGCCCTCGTGCGCAGGCGTTTGGGCCGCCGCTTCAGCAGCGGCAGCCGCTGCTCCATCACGCTGACCAGGTGAAAGGGCCGACCGGGCGACAGCACGGGCTCGGTCGGCAGGGGATCGGGTGCGTTCATCGTCGGCCCTCGCATGCGGGTAAACCCTCTACTTTGCAAAATTCATTCTGACAGAAGATTCATATATGACGAATACGTCATTTTTTAACGAATAGTCAGAAACAGCATGAACGGTGCCGCAGTTTCCTTCCGAAACATCGCCAAACGCTATGGCGATGCCGTGGCGCTGGCCGACTTCACGCTCGACGTGCGGCCCGGCGAATTCTTGACATTGCTGGGCCCCAGCGGCTCGGGCAAGTCGACCGCGCTCAGCGTGCTGGCCGGCTTCACCGAGCCCAGCAGCGGCGCGCTCAGCATCGACGGGCGCGACGTGCTGGCCATGCCGCCCGAGCGGCGCAACGTCGGCATGGTGTTCCAGGGCTATGCCCTGTTCCCGCACATGGATGTGTTCGACAACGTGTCCTTTCCGCTGCGCCTGCGAAAGGTGGACCGCGCGCAGATCCGCCGGCGCGTGGAGGCGGCGCTGGACATGGTGCAGCTGTCGGCCTATGCCCGGCGCCGCCCCAGCGAGCTCTCGGGTGGTCAGCGCCAGCGCGTGGCCTTCGCGCGCGCCGTGGTCTTCGAGCCCTCGGTGCTGCTGATGGACGAGCCGCTGGGCGCGCTCGACCTCAAGCTGCGCGAGGCCATGCAGGCCGAAATCAAGCAGTACCACCGACAGCTCGGCTGCACCATCGTTTTCGTCACCCACGACCAGGGCGAGGCCTTGGCCTTGTCCGACCGCATCGCCGTGATGGGCCAGGCCCGCATCGCGCAGATCGGGTCTCCGCAGGCGATCTACGACAGCCCGGCCTCGCGCTACGTGGCCGAGTTCATCGGCCGCACCAATGCCCTGGACCTCGTGCCCCTGGGGACAGGGCGCTGGCAGTTGCCCCAACTCGGCCTGGAGGTCCACCGCTCCACCTGGCCGGCGCAGAGCCGGGCGCTGTGCGTGCGCCCCGAGCGCCTGCGCCGCGACCCTTCGCCCGATGCCCACCCGCTGGCTTTCGAGGCCGAGGTGAGCGAAGTCACGTTCCTGGGCGACCAGGTGCACTACCTGCTGCGCGCCGGCTCGGTGCCGGCGCTGCAGCTGCAGGAAGCCCGGGGCTTCCACGGCCGCCCGCTCGCGCGCGGCGAGCGCGTGCGCCTGGGCTTCCATCCCGACGAAGCCGCCGCCGTCGCCTGAGCGCTCCCATGCCCCATCGATCGACCCCTGAAACCCGGAGACACACCATGATCCAACGCCGCCAACTGTTCGGCATCGCCGCCCTGCCCTGGCTGGGCATGGCCGCTTCGGCCGCGCTCGCCCAGTCACGCAAGCTGGTCATCAGCGGCGCGGGCGGCACCGTGGCCGAGGTCTCCAAGTCGGCGTACTACGAGCCCTTCACCGCCGCCACGGGTATCGCGATCGAGCATGTGCCGACCGAGCAGCAGCGCATGGCCCAGCTCGAAGCCATGGTGCGCGCCGGCCGCACCACCTGGGACGCGATGGAAATCTCCGCCTCGGACTACCCGCTGGGCGTACAGAAGGGCCTGTTCGAGAAAATCGACTACACGAAGGTCGACCCGAAGAACCTGCTGCCCGCCGTGGCCAGGATGCCCTACGGCGTGGGCGCCGCAGCCTACTCCGAGGTGCTGGTGGTGCGCCGCGACAAGCTGCCCGCAGGCAAGTCCATCAAGTCCTGGGCCGACTTCTGGGATGTGAAGACCTTCCCCGGGCCGCGCGCGCTGAGCGCCCGGCCGCAGAGCAACCTGGAATACGCCCTGCTGGCCGATGGCGTGCCGGCGGGCGGCCTTTACGCCGCACTGGCCACCCGCCAGGGCCAGGATCGGGCCTTCCGCAAGCTCGACCAGATCAAGTCCAGCGTCACCCGCTTCTGGAAGTCTGGCGCGGAGTCGGTGCAACTGCTCAGCAGCGGCGAGGTCGCCTTCGGCTCCTGCTTCAATGGCCGCGTCAACGCCATGGAAGCGGCCGGCGTGCCGGTCGAGATCGTGTGGAACGGCGGGGCCCTGCACCTGTCGTACATCGGCATACCCAAGGGCGCGCGCAACGTGGCCGAGGCCCTGGAGTTCGTGCGCTTTCGCACCGGCGACCCGGTACCGATGCGCAAGTACATCGCCAAGCTGCCCTACCCCGGCTTCGCGGCGGGCCTGGCCGACGGTCTGCCCGAAACGGTCGCCCGCGCCCTCCCGACCCACCCCGCCAACCTGGCGGTGCAGTTCAGCGCCGACGAAGGTTTCTGGGCCAAACACCTGGACGAGCTGCAGGAGCGCTGGAACGAATGGATGCTGAAGTGACATCGCGTCCCGCCCCCTGGCTGCAGACCTGGATGCTGTGGCCGGCGCTGCTGCTGCTGGCGCTGTTCTTCGTCTGGCCGACGCTGGACGTGCTGCGCGCCAGTGTGTTCGACCCGGACTTCACGACGCAGCACCTGGAGCGCCTGTTCACGCGCCCCATCTACCTGCAGGTGCTCTGGCGCACGGTGCTGGTGGCGCTGGAGGTGACGCTGCTGTGCACCCTGCTGGGCTACCCCGCCGCCTGGTTCATCAGCCGCCAGCCGCGCCAGCGCCAGTTCATGCTGCTGTTCCTGGTGTTCGTCACCATGTGGATGAGCGTACTGATCCGCAGCTTCGCCTGGGTGGTGCTGCTGGGCCGCGAAGGCCTGGCCAACCAAATGCTGCTGTCGCTGGGCCTGGCCGACGCACCGCAGGCACTGCTGTACACGCCCAGCGCCGTGCTGGTGGCGATGGTGCAGATCCTGCTGCCGATCCAGATCGTTACCTGCGTGGGGGCCATGACCGAAATCGATTCCGGCCTGGTCAGGGCCGCGCGCGTACTGGGCGCCAGCCCGGCCCAGGCCTTCGTGCGCGTGGTACTGCCGCTCAGCATGGATGGGGTGGCGACGGCGGCGGCCATCGTGTTCATGATGGCGATGGGCTTCTTCATCACCCCGGCGCTGCTGGGTGGCCGCTCTGACCTGCTGCTGGGCAACCTCATCGAACAGCAGGTGGGGCAGCTGAAATGGGGCTTCGCCGCAGCGCTGGCCAGCCTGCTGCTCGCCACCACGCTGGGCCTGCTGGGCCTGGCCCGGGCCGCTCGAGCGGGCTGGCGGCGCTGGGTGGGAGGCCGGCGATGACGCGCCGCCTGCCCTGGGGCCGCTGGGTGCTGGCCGGCTACACCGTGCTGGTGCTGCTGTACCTGCTGTTCCCGCTGCTGATCGTGGTGCCGCTGTCCTTCGGCGACGACGCCTTCATGCGCTTTCCGCCGAGCGCCCTGAGCCTCAAGTGGTATGGGTCCTACTTCGGCGATCCGCAGTGGATGCGCGCCACCGCCCTGTCCTTCCAGGTGGCCCTGATGGCCAGCGCCATGGCCACGGTGATCGGCACGCTGGCGGCCCTGGGCCTGGAGCGGCGGCGCGTGCCGGCGCGCCCCGCCGTCCAGGTGCTGCTGACCGCGCCCATGATCGTGCCGCACATCTTCCTGGCGCTCGGGGTGTTCATCCTGGCGGTGCGCTTCGGCGGTGCAGGACAGGCCTTCACCCTGGCCTGCGCGCACGCGGCCATCGCCCTGCCCTTCGTGGTGCTGATGGTGGGCGCCGCGCTGCGCCAGCTCGACCCTTCGCTGGAGCGCGCCGCCCGCGTGCTGGGCGCCGGGCCGGTGCGGGCCTTCATGACGGCCACCCTGCCAGGGCTGCTGCCCTCGGTGGTGGCGGCGGCGGTGTTCTCCTTCTTCGTCTCCTTCGACGAACTGGTCATCGCCGAATTCCTGATGGCCGGACGCGAAACCCTGCCCATGCGCATCTGGGCCGACCTCAAGCTGCAGCTCAACCCGACCGTCTCGGCCGTGTCCACGCTGCTGATCGCCGTGACCGTGGTGGCGCTGGGTGCGGCCGAAGGGCTGCGCCGCCGCGGCGAGGCCCGATCCCTGACCGGCCGCGCCGGCCAACCAACCGAAAAGACCTGACCATGAGCCTGCGTTACGACAAGTCCGATGGCATCGCGACCATCACCATCGACAACCCGCCGGTCAACGTGTTCACGCCCGCGCTCCACCGCGACCTGTACGAGTTGCTGAGCGAGTTCATCACCGACGACGAGGTGCGCGTGGGCATCCTCACCGGCGCCGGCACGCGCGCCTTCAGCGCAGGCGACGACATCAAGACGCCGCGCCCCGAGCGCAGCCAAGCCGAGCTGGTGCGTCGCCACATGGGCCAGCGCCACCGCGGCGAAGCGCTGGAGTACCCAGGCTGGGAGCACGAGGTGATGCGCCTGGCGCAGCACCGCTACAAGCCCATCATCGGCGCGGTCAATGGCCCGGTCATGGGCCAGGGCATGGTCTACCTGCTGCAGTTGACCGACCTGCGCGTGGCCTCCACCAACGCCCGCTTCGGCCTGCCCGAAATCGCCTACGGCATGGGCGGGGCCGGCGGCTCGACGCGTCTGTCGCGCCAGATTCCGCACCTGGCGGCGATGTGGCTGGCGCTCACCGGCGAACCCTTCGACGCCGAGACCGCGCTGCGCAACCACCTGGTCAACGAAATCGTGGCACCCGAGCGCCTGATGGCGCGCGCGAGGGAAGTCGCCGCCCTCATCGCCCGCCACCCACCGCTGGCGGTGCGCACCGAGATGGAAGCCAGCTACCGCGCGCAGGACCTCACGCGCGAACAGACCCTCGCCTACATGGGCAACCTGTACCGCCTGCAGCGCGTGGCCTTCGACACGCGCCCCCCTCTGTCCGAGGCGCAACCGGCGGCGCGCTGACCCGACCCGGAGCCGTCCATCACCATGACACGACCCAGCCACCCCGACGCCATGAACACCCCCGCCACGCCCGAGCAGCCCGCCGCCACCGACCCGGGGGTGCTGGAAATGCAGCGCATGCGCGCGCAGATCGAAAACGACAGCGGCCTGCCGGCCACCCTGGGCGAACTGGTGCACGAACGCGCCCTCGCCACGCCCGATGCGTTGGCCGGGCATTGGTTCGACGAAGGCCTGCAGCTCAGCTACCGCGAACTCGACGAGGCTGCCGACCGCCTGGCCAGCCAGCTCGTTCCCCTGGGCGTGCGCAAGGGCAGCCACGTGGCGGTGATGCTGCCCAACGTGGCGGCCTTTCCCATCAGCTGGATCGCGCTGGGCCGCATCGGTGCCGTCATGGTGCCGGTGAACACCGGCTACACCGGCGAGGAAATGCACTTCGTGCTGCAAGACTCGGACGCCCAGTTTCTGATCATCGACCACGGGTACCTCGGTGCCTTCGCCGCCATGCCTGCGCGCCCGCCCCTGCTCGCCGACGAACGCCTCGTGGTTCACGGCGGCGAGCCGCCCGAGCACGCGCAGGCCTGGACCGAACTGGTGGCCAGGGGCACGCTGCCCTTCGCGCCGCCCGCGCCGGTGGGCCCCGACGACCTGCTCAATCTGCAGTACACCTCGGGCACCACCGGCTTCCCCAAGGGCTGCATGCTCACCCACGACTACTGGATGCTGCTGAGCCGGGGTGCCGCGCACATGCGGGGCGCTGGCGGCGACGTGCAGAACGTGCTCATCTGGGCGCCCTTTTTCTACATGGACCCGCAGTGGCAGTTCCTCATGGCCCTGTGGCTGGGGGGCACCGCCTTCGTCGCGCGGCGCATGAGCCTCACGCACTTCCACGACTGGCTGCGCCGCTACCGCATCCACATGTGCATCTACCCCGAGCCGGCGCTCAAGCAACCCTCGACGCCCGAGCTGGACGCCCAGCTGTCACTGCGCTACGTATCCATCTATGGCTGGGGCACCGAGGCCCGGCGCGAGATCGAGCAGCGCTTCGGCGTCGTGGCGCGCGAGGGCTATGGCATGACCGAGATCGGCGGCGGCACCGTGATGCCGCAGTCGGCCACGCACATGGCCTACGTGCGCAGCTGCGGCCTGCCGGCGGCCTACCGCGAACTGCGCATCGTGGACGAGGCAGGACAGGACGTGCCCGAGGGGGAAGTGGGCGAGCTCTGGGTGGCCGGTCGCGCCATCCTGTGGGGCTACTACAAGCGCCCCCAGGCCAACGCCGACACCTTCCGCGGCCGCTGGTTCCGCACCGGCGACCTGTTCCGCCGCGACGGGAACGGCTATTACTTCATCGTGGGCCGCATCAAGGACATGATCAAGCGCGCGGGCGAGAACATCGCGGCGATCGAGGTCGAGGCGGCGCTGCGGACCCTGCCGGAAATCGAGGAAGCGGCGGTGGTGCCCGTGCCCGACCCGCTGCGGCGCGAGGAGGTCAAGGCCTACCTCAAGCTGCGCGAGGGCCTGAAACCCGAGGATGTGCCTCCCGAGCGCGTGTTCGCGCACTGCGAGACCCGGCTCGCGGCCTTCAAGATTCCGCGCTACCTGGCCTACATGACGTCCGACTTCCCGCGCACGCCCACGCGCAAGATCGTCAAGCGCCAGCTGGTCGATGGCGTGGCCGATTTGCGCGCCGGCGCCTACGACCGCGTCGACCAACGCTGGCGCTAAGCTGGCGCGCATGACGGAACTGATCTACCCCGCCACCGTGGTGCTGCTGGGCTACGTGGTGCTGGGCATCACGGGCTTCGGTTCGGCGCTGATCGTCGTGCCCCTGCTGGCCTGGCGCTGGCCCTTGCCCGAGGTGGTGGCGCTCACGCTGTTGATGGACGTACCTGCGTCCATCCTGCTCAGCGGCCTGAACCTGCGCCAGGTGGACTTCGGCGAACTGCGCCGCCTGCTGCCCGGTATGGCCGCCGGCGCCCTGGCCGGGCTGTGGCTGAGTGGGGTGCTGGACGCCCGCTGGCCTTTGCTCGCGTTGGGCCTCTACGTGGCCGCCGTGGGCATCAACGCGCTGCGCCCGCGCCTGGCCGCGCCGCGGCCCCTGGCCGCACCCTGGGCCCATGGCATGGGCTTCGGCATCGGCCTGGTGGAGATGCTGTTCGGCACCGCCGGCCCCCTGGTCGTGGCCTGGCTGAGCCGCCGGCTGCAGGACGTGCACGCCCTGCGCGCCAGCACCCCGCTGATCATCGTGGCCGGCGCCGGCACGGTTCTGCTGGGCATGGCCTGGGTCGGTCGCCTGTCGAGCGGCGCACTGTGGTGGCGCTGGGCCGGCCTGATCGGCCTGGCCTTGCTCGGCGTGTTGATGGGCAACCGCCTGGCCCGCCACGTACCGGCGCCGAGGCTTCGCCAGCTCATCTGCGGCCTGCTGGTGATCAGCGGGCTGATGCTGGTGCGGCACGCCTGGACCCCGGCCTGAGGCACACGGGGTCGCGGGGAGGCCCTCCGAAAGGAGTTATTTGAACAAAATCAAATGGCTTTTTATTGATTCTCATGTTTTACATTAGAATCAATTCTGCGACGGATCACTCCCACTCGATCGTCGCCGGCGGCTTGGAGCTCACGTCGTAGGTCACGCGGTTGATGCCGCGCACCTCGTTGATGATGCGGCCCGACACGCGCTTGAGCAGGCTGTAGGGCAGCTCGGCCCAGTCGGCGGTCATGAAGTCGCTGGTCTGCACGGCGCGCAGGGCCACCACGTAGTCGTAGGTGCGCCCGTCGCCCATGACGCCCACGCTCTTGACCGGCAGGAATACCGTGAAGGCCTGGCTGGTCAGGTCGTACCAGCTCTTGCCGGAATGCGGCTCGATCGTGGAGCGCAGCTCCTCGATGAAGATGGCGTCGGCGCGGCGCAGCAGGTCGGCGTAGTCCTTCTTCACCTCACCGAGGATGCGCACGCCCAGGCCCGGCCCCGGGAAGGGGTGGCGGTAGACCATGTCGTGCGGCAGGCCCAGGGCCACGCCAAGTTCGCGCACCTCGTCCTTGAACAGGTCGCGCAGCGGCTCCAGCAGCTTCAGGCCCAGCTGCTCGGGCAGGCCGCCCACGTTGTGGTGGCTCTTGATGGTGACGGCCTTCTTGCTCTTGGCGCCACCGGACTCGATCACGTCCGGGTAAATAGTGCCTTGTGCCAACCACTTGGCGCCTTTTGTTGAAGCACCACTTGAAGTGAGCTTGGCGGCCTCGGCCTTGAAGACGTCAACGAACAGGCGGCCAATGATCTTGCGCTTTTGCTCGGGGTCGCTCACGCCGGCCAGCTCGCCCAGGAAGAGTTCGCTGGCGTCCACGCGCACCACCTTGGCGTGCAGCTTGCCGGCGAACATCTCCATCACCATGTCGCCCTCGTTCAAGCGCAGCAGGCCGTGGTCGACGAAGACGCAGGTGAGCTGGTCGCCGATGGCGCGGTGGATGAGCGCGGCCGCCACGGAGGAGTCCACCCCGCCGGACAGGCCCAGGATGACCTCCTCGTCGCCCACCTGCTCGCGGATCTTCTCCACCGCCTCGGCGATG
>NZ_MKSS01000262.1:0-9050 GCF_001897365.1 Hydrogenophaga sp. 70-12 | reverse complement strand
GCGGGCCTCTTGCTTTGCGCATGCCAGCCCCTGACGAGACGCGCCGAGCGCTGGTGATCGGCGCCGGCCTGGCGGGCGCGGCGGTCACGGCCGCGCTGTGCCGGCGCGGTTGGCGGGTCACGCTGCTCGACGCCGCGGAGGGCCCGGCCCGCGCGGCCTCGGCCCTGCCGGTGGGCGTGCTGAGCCCGCACCTCACGCGCCAGCCCACACCGATGTCGCGCCTCACGGCCCTGGGCGTGCCCATCGCGCGGGCCGAGCTGGAGCGCCTGGTGGCCCCGGGCGCCGGCTGGCAGGCGGCGACGATCGACAACCGCGGCGCCCACGCCCCCGGCCAGCAGCCCGCCGCGCTGGTGCGCCCGGGCGCCTTGGTGCTGGCCTGGCTGGCCGAGGCCGGCGAGCGGCTGGACACCCGCTGGAATGCGCCCGTGGCGGGCCTGTCGCGCGGGACCGGCCAGTGGCAGGCGCTGGACCCCGCGGGCCGGACCATCGCCGCCGCGCCGCACGCCGTGATCGCCGCCGCACTGGGCAGCCGCGATCTCGCGCCCGAGGCCGGCGGCGCCTGGCCGCTGGGCCCGGTGTTGGGCCAGATGAGCCTGGGCGCGCTGGACGGCGCGCCGCTGAGCGAGCGGCCGCAGCGCGACGACGGCGTCTTCGTGCCGGAGTACCGCGACAGCGGGCTAGCTCCGCGCTGGCCGGCGGCGATCTGGGCCATGGGCTCGACCTATGCGCGCGGCCGCACCGACACCGCCCTGAGCGATGCCGCCCACCGCGACAACGCCGCCCGGCTGCGCGCCCTGGCACCCGCCGCCGCCGACCGGCTGGAGGACGGGCTCGCGCAAGGCCGTCTGCTGGGCTGGGCCGGCGTGCGCTGCGCCTCCATGGACCGACTGCCCCTGGTGGGCGCCGCGCCCGACCCGGCGGCCTGGGCCGCGCGCGACAGCGCGGGCCACGCGGCATCGGCCGTGCCCCGACTGCCCGGGCTTTGGTTGCTCACGGCCCTGGGTTCGCGCGGGCTGTCGCTGGCCGCGGCCTGCGGCCAGTGGCTGGCGGCCGAGATGGACGGCGAAGCGCCGGGCCTCGACGCCGAACTGCGCACCGCGATCGACCCCGCGCGCTTTGCCTGGCGGCGCGCGCGGCGCACCCGCGGCTGAGCCGCCGGCCGGCGCTCAGCCCCGGCTCAGAGCATTTCCAGGTAACGCGACACCACCGGCGGCTGCAGCGGCAGCGCCAGCAGGCCCGAAACGCCCAGGCGGCGCGTGTGCGCGCGCACCCGCCGCCGGTGCCACCAGCCCGTCAGGGGGCCGGCGAAGCGCTGCGCGTGCTCGCTGGTCGCCAGGGTCATGGCCTCGGGGTAGCGCTGGCGGAACAGCTGCATCAGGCCCCAGGCGTCGATGTGGTGGTCGTCGAGGTTGAACACCCCGCACAGGTAGTGGTGCTGGGCCATGCACTCGGCGGCGCGTTCGGTGCTCGGTGCCTCATCGATATAGGGCACGGCCGCCTGCGTCAGCCGCTCGCGCAGGTAGCCCGACTCGTTCGCCGCGATGCCCACCACCAGGGCCCGACGCACCTCGACCAAGGGAAATTCGCCAAGCTCGATGTCCAGCGGCGCGGGCTGGGACACGTCCAGGTCCAGGAAACCGGAATCGCTCTGCGTGGCGGCGAAGGTGGTGTCCAGGTCGTGCAGCAGGTGCGCCCAGGCGATGGGCCGCGCCACGACCCGCCAGGCGTGCTCGGGCGCCTGCTCGCCCACCCAGATCAGCCGCTGACCGGGGCGCGGCGCGCGCGCATGCACCAACACGGCTTCGGCGCAGTCGCCATCCACCAGCAGCACGGGGGGCATTTCTTCCAGAAGGCCCGAGGCCGCCCGCCAGGGTCCGTAGGACACCTCGCGCTCGCGCGAGAGCCGGAAAACGGTGTTCAACGCGTGGCGCTCCACGTCTGAGAAACCGATCACCTGAACCCGAACGACGCTCGTCATGTTGGGGGATGTTACTTCAGACAAATTGTGATAGCCAATTTTGCTCCATGGGCCACCAGGATTTGCTTATTCCAAATTGATATACAGGCATAAAAAAAAAGTAGTTCGTCGAATAAAGCCAACTTTCTACAGTGCCGGGCATCCCCACGAATCGCCGACCGCTCCGGTGGTCCCATCGCCCGATCCATGTACCGCCACGACGCTTTCGACCGCCAGTTCGTGCAACAGCGCGCCGCCCAGTACCGCGACCAGCTGGAGCGCTGGCAGGCCGGCACCCTCTCCGACGACGCCTTCAAGCCGCTGCGCCTGCAGAACGGCTGGTACATCCAGCGCTTTGCGCCCATGCTGCGTGTGGCCGTGCCCTATGGGGAGATCAACAGCGAGCAGCTGCGCGTGCTGGCCCGCGTGGCGCGCGAGTTCGACCACAAGGAAGACAACGACATTTCCAAGGCCAACGCCGGCCTGTCCGACGTGCCGAGCCTGCCCGACCGCACGGCGCACTTCACCACGCGCTCCAACGTGCAGTTCAACTGGATTCCACTGGCGCGCTCGGCCGACGTGATGGAGTTGCTGGCCAGCGTGGGCCTGCACGGCATCCAGACCAGCGGCAACTGCATTCGCAACACCACCTCCGATGCCCTGGCCGGCATCGCCGTGGACGAGGTGGCCGACCCCCGGCCCTTCGCCGAGATCCTGCGCCAGTGGAGCACCCTGCACCACGAGTTCGCCTTCCTGCCGCGCAAGTTCAAGGTGGCCATCACCGGCGCCCGCGAAGACCGCGCCGCCACGCCCTGGCACGACGTGGGCCTGCGCCTGCTGCACAACGTCGACGGCGAGCTGGGCTTCCAGGTGCGCGTGGGCGGCGGCATGGGCCGCACGCCCATCATCGGCACCGTGCTGCGCGAGTTCCTGCCCTGGGACCAGATGCTCAACTACCTGGAAGCCGTGGTGCGCGCCTACAACCGCTTCGGCCGGCGCGACAACATGTACAAGGCGCGCATCAAGATCATCGTGAAGGCCGAGGGCCAGGCCTTCGCCGACCAGGTCGAGGCCGAGTACCGCGACATCCTCGAGCTGGACGGCGCGCCGCACACCATCACCGCCGCCGAGCTGGCCCGCGTCAGCGCCTTCTTCACGCCGCCCGCGCTGGCCTGCGACCGCAAGAGCGCCGACGCCAAGATCGCCCACATCCTCAAGGCCGCGGCCGAGGACGACCTGGAATTCAGCCGCTGGCTCACCCGCAACGTGGTGGCGCACAAGAACCCCGACCTGCGCGCGGTCACGCTCTCCTTCAAGCGCCTGGGCCAGTCGCCCGGCGACGCCACGGCCGAGCAGCTGGAGCGCGCGGCCGAGCTGGCCGACCGCTTCTCCGGCGGCGAGGCGCGCGTGACGCACACGCAGAACCTGCTGCTGCCCTGGGTGCGCTGCGACCAGTTGCCCGAGCTGTGGCGCGAGGCGCGCCGCCTGGGTCTGGCCAAGCCCAACATCGGCCTGCTCACCGACATGATCGCCTGCCCCGGCGGCGATTTCTGCGATCTCGCCAACGCGCGCTCGCTGCCCATCGCCCAGGCCGTGCTCGCGCGCTACGCCGACCTCGACGAGCTGCACGACATCGGCGAGATCGACCTGCACATGAGCGGCTGCATCAACAGCTGCGGCCACCACCACAGCGGCCACATCGGCGTGCTCGGCGTCGACAAGGACGGCCAGGAGTGGTACCAGGTGACGCTGGGCGGCTCCGACGGCAAGCGCCTGTCGGGCGAGGCCACGCCGGGCAAGGTCATCGGCCCGTCCTTCGCGGCCAACGAGGTGCCCGAGGTCATCGAGGCCTTGCTCGACACCTACCGCGCCCAGCGCGAGGACGGCGAACCTTTCATCGCCACCCTGCGCCGGATCGGCCTCGACCCGTTCAAGCAGGCCGCCAACGCCGTGCGCAGCACCACCGCGCGTCCCGTCGACGCCGCCACTGTCTGAACCAGGAGCCGAACATGAGCATCCAGCTGCTGCGCGCCGACACCTTCAGCCCCCCCGAAACCGAGGCCGAACGCCGCGTGCTGGCCAACACCGACGACCCACGCGAGGCCGACCTGAGCGGTGTGCGCGTGGTCGAACTGCAGTTCCCCAAGTTCAGCGACGGCCGCGCCTTCAGCCAGGCCTTCCTGCTGCGCCGTCGCCTGGGCTTCACCGGCGACATCCGCGCCACCGGCGAGGTGCTGATCGACCAGCTGCTGCAGATGCAGCGCAGCGGCTTCAGCCAGGCCGTGCTCAAGGCCGACCAGGACCTGGCGCACGCCGAGCGCCTGCTGCGGCACTACGGCGGCTTCTACCAGGGCGACGCGTTGCAGCCGCAGCCGCGCTTCGCGAACGCCTGAGGACCTGCCATGAGCGCCATCGATCTCTACAACCACCCCTCGGCCGACTTCGCGGCCAAGGTGGAGCGCGCCATCGCGCTGCTGCGCGAGCAGGCCTCCGCGCACCCACGCCTCACGCAGGCGTCCAGCCTGGGCGCCGAGGACATGGTGGTCACCCACCTGGTCCACCTCGCCGGCGTCGAGGCCAGCGTCTTCGTCCTGGAGACCGGCAAGCTGCACGCCGAAACCCTGGCCATGATCCCCAAGATTGAACGCCGCTACGCCACCAGCGTGCGCGTGTTCCGGCCCAGGCACGAATCGGTGGTGCACTTCGTGCGCCGCCATGGCGAGGACGCCATGTACCGCAGCATCGAGCTGCGCAAGGCCTGCTGCGACGTGCGCAAGATGGAGCCGCTGTCGCGCGCCCTGGCCGGGCACGACGGCTGGATCACCGGCCTGCGGCGCGAGCAATCGAACGCGCGCGCCGAGGTTGGCGAAGTGATCCAGGAACCCGAGCGCGTGAAGATCAGCCCGCTGGTGGACTGGACCTGGGGCGACGTGTGGCATTTCATCGCCTTGCACGGCCTGGACACCAACGAACTGCACGACCGCTTCTTCCCCAGCATCGGCTGCGAGCCCTGCACCCGCGCCATCAGCGTGGGCGAGGACTTCCGCGCCGGCCGCTGGTGGTGGGAGCAGGAAAGCGCCAAGGAATGCGGGTTGCACGTGCCGCCCGCCGCCTCCTCTCTCGATCGGACCCCCGCATGAACGCCCGCCCAGACCCCGCCGTGATCGAAGCCGCCCTGCTGCACGACAGCGGCCACCAGCTCAGCAACGCCCACCTGGACGCGCTGGAAGAAGAAACCATCTTCATCCTGCGCGAGGTGGCCGGCGCCTTCGAGCGCCCCGCCCTGCTCTTCTCGGGCGGCAAGGACTCGCTGGTCATGCTCAAGTGCGCCGAGAAGGCCTTCGGCGCCGGCCGCATTCCCTACCCGCTGCTGATGATCGACACCGGCCACAACTTTCCCGAGGTGACGGATTTCCGCGACCAGCGCGCGAAAGAACTCGGCGCCGAGCTGATCGTTCGCCGCGTGGAAGACTCCATGGCGCGCGGCACCGTGCGCCTGGCCCACCCGGGCGAGAGCCGCAACGTGCACCAATCGGTCACGCTGCTGGAGGCCATCGAGGAGTTCCGTTTCGACGCCCTGATCGGTGGCGCGCGGCGCGACGAAGAAAAGGCGCGCGCCAAGGAGCGCATCTTTTCGCACCGCGACGGCTTCGGCCAGTGGCAGCCCAAGGCCCAGCGCCCCGAGCTCTGGACCCTGTTCAACACCCGCCTGCAGCCCGGCGAGCACTTCCGCGTGTTCCCCATCAGCAACTGGACCGAGCTCGACGTCTGGCAGTACATCGCGCGCGAGGACATCGGCCTGCCCTCCATCTACTACACCCACCCGCGCGAGGTGGTGGACCGCCGCGGCCTGCTGGTGCCGGTGACCGAGCTCACCCCGCCGCGCGAAGGCGAGCGGGTGGAACGGCGCGACGTGCGCTTTCGCACCGTGGGCGACATCACCTGCACCTGCCCCGTGGAAAGCACGGCCGCCACGCCGCAGCAGATCGTGATTGAGACCCTGGCCGCCGAGGTCAGCGAGCGTGGCGCCACCCGCATGGACGACAAGACCAGCGACGCTTCCATGGAGCGCCGCAAGAAAGAGGGTTACTTCTGATGAGCACCGCCACCTCGCAAGACACCCGCGCCGCGCTGCGCCTGATCACCTGCGGCAGCGTCGACGACGGCAAGAGCACGCTCATCGGCCGCCTGCTGGTCGACAGCAAGGCCGTGCTGCAGGACCACCTGGCCGGCGTGCAGCGCCTGGGCCAGACCGACCTGGCCCTGCTCACCGACGGCCTGTCGGCCGAGCGCGAGCAAGGCATCACCATCGACGTGGCCTACCGCTACTTCAGCACCGAGCAGCGCAAGTTCATCATCGGCGACGCCCCGGGCCACGAGCAGTACACGCGCAACATGGTCACCGCGGCCAGCAGCGCCGACGCCGCCGTGGTGCTGGTCGACGCCACCAAGCTCGACTGGCGCGACCCCGCCCTGGCCCTGCTGCCGCAGACGCGCCGCCACAGCCTGCTGGTCAAGCTGCTGCGCGTGCCCTCGGTGGTGTTCGCGGTGAACAAGCTCGACGCGGTGGACGACGGTGCCACCGCCTACACCCACATCAAGGCCGCGCTGTACGCCTTTGCCCAGCAGGCCGGGCTCGACGTGACGGCCGTGGTGCCGGTGTCCGCCCTGAACGGTTGGAACGTGGTGGACGAGGCAGCGAAAGCCGGCTGGTGCGGCTACCACGGCCCCACGCTGCTGGAAATCCTGGAGCACCTGCCGGTAACGGAACCCGACGCCGAGCTGCCGCTGGCCTTCCCGGTACAGTGGGTGGAGAAGTTCTCGTCCTCGTCCGACACCTCCCAGGGTCGGCGCGTGTTCTGGGGCCGCGTGGCCGCCGGGCAGTTGCGCCCGGGCCAGGCCGTGCGCGTGGCGCCCCGGGGCCAGACCGCCGTGGTGGCGCAGGTGCTCGACCATGTGCGCCGGCCCGGCGAGGTGTCCGCCGGTCACAGCGCGGGCATCGTGCTCGACCGCGAGCTCGACGTCTCACGCGGCGACTGGCTGCTCGGGGTGGACGACGCGGACGCCTCGCTCGACGCGCAGCGCGAGATCGCCGCCACCGTCGCCTGGCTGGACGACGAGCCCCTGGTGCCGGGCCGCGTCTACTGGGCCCTGCACGGCCACCGCTGGGTCAAGGCCAAGGTCAAGCGCATCGCGCACCAGCTCGACATCCACACCCTGGCCGAACACGACGCCCGCGAACTGCCGCCCAACGCCATCGGCCACATCGAACTCGCGCTGCAGGAGCCGCTGGCCACGCGGCCGTTCGCCGAATCGCGCGCCCTGGGCTCGCTGGTGCTGGTGGACACCGCCAGCCACCGCACGGCCGGCGCCGTGCTCGTGCGCTGAATAACCCCACAGACACCGACCGGGAAGCCACCAAGGGCAAGCCCGGCCGGTCGGGTGCGGCACCGTAAAATCACCGCTTTCCGTCTGCCCGATCCGCCACCATGACCCACGTCGTCACCGAAGCCTGCATCCGCTGCAAGTACACCGATTGCGTCGATGTCTGCCCCGTGGACTGCTTCCGCGAAGGCCCGAACTTCCTCACCATCGACCCCGACGAGTGCATCGACTGCGCGGTCTGCATCCCCGAATGCCCGGTGAGCGCCATCTACGCCGAGGAAGACCTGCCCAAGGACCAGCTGCACATGACGGCGCTCAACGCCGAGCTGGCCCGCCTGCCCACCTGGAAGAGCATCACCAAGCGCAAGGCCGCGCTGCCCGACGCCGAAGAGTGGAAGGACAAGACCGGCAAGCTCGACCAGCTGATCCGCTGAGTCCATGAGCGCCGCCCGGCCGCCCGAAGGCGCTCGCGCCGCAGCGCGCCGAGCAAAGGTTTTCCAGTGACCCCTACCGCGCCGATCGAGACCGACGCGCTCGTCATTGGTGCCGGCCCCGTGGGGCTGTGGCAGGTCTTCCAGCTCGGCCTGCAGGACATCCGGGCGCAGGTGGTCGACGCCCTGCCCCACGCCGGCGGTCAGCCCGCCGAGCTCTACCCCGACAAGCCCATCTACGACATTCCCGGCCTGCCCGTGTGCAGCGGCCGGGAGTTGGTCGATCGGCTGCTGCTGCAGGTCAAGCCCTTCCAGCCCCGGCTCCACCTCGACCAATCGGTGAGCGCGCTCGCGCGCGAGGCCGATGGCCGCTGGGCCGTTCGCACCAGCGCGGGCCAGGACTTCCTCGCGCGCCTGGTGTTCATCGCCGCGGGCGTGGGCGCCTTCCAGCCCAAGCGCCTGAAGCTCGACGGCATCGAGGCCCTGGAAGGCCAGCAGGTGCACCACCGCTTCGACGCCACCCGCGACTGGCGCGGCCAGCATGTGGTGGTGCACGGCGGCGACGCGCTCGCGATCGACTGGGCGTTGCGCCTGCTCGACAGCGCCCAGCCCCCCGCGGGCCTGAGCCTGCTGCACCGGCGCGAGGTGCTGCAAGCCGACGACGAGGCCGCGCTCGCGCGCGTGCAAGACGCCATCGCCTCGGGCCGCGTGAGGCTGGTGGTCGGCCAGCCCCTGGGGCTGGACCTGGAAGGCGCGCGGCTGCGCGGCCTGCAGTTGCTCGATCCCCAAGGCCAGACACAGACCCTGGCGCTGGACCAATTGATCGTCGCCCTGGGCCTGTCGCCGCGCCTGGGGCCCATCGCCGACTGGGGCCTGGCCATGGAGCGCAAGCAGCTCGTGGTGAACCCCGAAAGCTTCGAGACCAGCGAACCCGGCCTGTACGCGGTGGGCGACATCAACACCTACCCGGGCAAGAAAAAACTCATCCTCTGCGGCTTCCACGAAGCCACGCTGGCCGCCTTCGCCGCCGTCGCGTGTTTGCGCCCCGAGGAGCGCGTACCGCTGCAATACACCACCACCAGCCCCCGCCTGCACCGGCTGCTCGGCGTGGCCCCCGAGGCAGAACGCTGACTTTCTTCGGGCCCGCCCGGAAACGCTTCAAAACAACGCTATAATTTGAGGCTGTTCCCTGATAGCTCAGTCGGTAGAGCGACGGACTGTTAATCCGCAGGTCCCTGGTTCGAGTCCAGGTCGGGGAGCCACCCAACACCCGCACA
>NZ_MKSS01000261.1:0-9061 GCF_001897365.1 Hydrogenophaga sp. 70-12 | reverse complement strand
CGGGCCGGCTCGCGCGCAGCGCCTCGCGCTGGGCCTGGTAGGCCGCTTCCAGCCGCGCGAGTTGCCGGGGGTCGGCGCGATCGCGCCGCGCGGTGATGCCGGGGCCATGGCTGCAAACGCCCGCGAAGACGAGGCTCATGCCAGGTCCACCAGAGGCGCATCGGCGCCCGCCATCTCGGCCGGCAGGTCGTAGGCGCGCACGCCGCGTTCGCGGGCCACCACGCGGCGCACGGCGCCGCGTTGCCAGACCCGCTGCGCCAGGGCGCGGTAGCGGGGCCGGGGCGGCATCTCGCCGCTCAGCCGCTCGTCGAAGCTCCAGAGGTAGAACACAAAGAGGTAGGCATCGACCGCGCTGAAGGCATCGCCCAGCGCATAGGGCGTGTCGCCCAGGCGCCGCTCCACCGTCTGCAGCGCGCGCGCCAGGCGATCGTGGCCCTGGGCGCGCACGGCCTCCACCACCTCGGGGTGGTCGCCGCCGTAGCTCTGCGGACGGAAGACCGAGCGGTAGGCGGCGTGCAGGCTGCTGGAGATGAAGTTCATCCACTCGTGGGCCCGCGCCCGCGCCAGCGTGCCGGGCCGCGGCAGCAGTTCGCGCTCGGGGACCAGGTCGGCCAGGTAGCTCAGCAGGGCCTGCGACTCGGTGAGGATCTGACCGTCGATGGACAGGGCGGGCACCGTGCCGCTGGGGTTGAGCTGCAGGTACTCGGGGCGAAGGTGTTCGCCAGTGCGGATGTTGACGGAGCGGGTGGCGTAGGGGAGCCCGGACTCCTCCAGCACGATGTGGGGCGCCAGGGAGCAGGCCTTGGGGCTGTAGTAGAGGATGAGCTCGGGGGGAAAGGGTGGGGCGTTCATGGGGTGGTGGCGTCGGCTGCGGGCGCAGTTTTATGGAGGGGGCCGGCCGCGATAAGGGGGGCGGACGTGGACAAACTGTCCACCCACTTGGACAATGCCCACGCTCCCTGCGGTGCACCCGCGCCCGGTAGCGCGCGGCGGGGTGGCGCTGGCCTCGCCCCCGGACCAGCGCATTCGGCCTTTGCGGCGTCAGCCGCCCCGGACCGTCGTTTCCATGAGATTGCGCGTGACGCGCGGCGGCTCCAGGCCGATGTGGAAGGCCAGCCGGCGGTCGCGCAGGTCGACGTCGGAAGCGGTGGAGCGGTCGAAGCGGCGCAGGTGGTCCGTCCACGACTCGTCCACGATGACCTCGACGAAACGCCCGGGCTTGTTGATGTCGTGCAGCAGCTCCCAGGACAGCGCGCCCTGGCGCAGGCGGCTGCGCCGGCTCTCGTTGAACATCAGGTCGCGGAATTCCTTGGCGCGCGCCGGGTCGATCAGGTACTCGATGGTCAGCATGATGTGACCCCGCTGGGGCGGCGACTCGACGCTGGTCGCCGTGGTGAGCACGCGCTGGGGCGTGAGGTCGCCCTCCGGGCCGCGGTCGGGCATCCAGCGGTTGGCCAGGGCCATGGCCACCCAGCCGCTCGCGGCCGCGATGCCCAGGGCCACGGACAGGCTGGTCCAGGTGGCGATCTGGCCCCACAGGGCGGCGCCGCTGGCGCTCGCGCCCATGATGGACATCTGGTAGATCGACATGCCGCGCGCGCGCACCCAGTCGGGCAGGCCCATCTGGATGGACACGCTCAGGGTGTTGGCGGTGGTGATCCAGGCCGCGCCGCCGAAGAACATGGCGGGCACGGCCACCCAGACGCGGTCGGTCAGGGCCATCACCGCCATGGCCGCGGCCTGCAGCAGCGCGCCGCGCAGCACCAGCGCGTCGCGCGCGTAGCGGCGGCGCAGGCGCGGCAGGAAGAAGGTCGACACGATGGCCCCCGCGCCCATGGAGGCCAGCAGCAGCGTGAAGGTGCCCGCGCCGCCGCCCTGCATGCCGCGCGCCAGCAGCGCCAGCAGGGCCAGCAGCGCGGTGGAGTGGAAGAAGAAGATGCAGATGCGCAGCAGCACGCCCTTGAGCAGGTAGGACTGCGACACGTACTGCCAGCCCACGCGCATGGCCGTGCCCAGCCGCTCGCGCCCGAGCGGGTGGGGCTTGTGCTCGCGGTGCCAGCGCGCGATGCCCGCCGCGGCCACCAGCGAGAGCACCGCGTTGAGCAGGAAGACCCAGGCGCTGCCCGCGCCCGCGATCAGCGCGCCGGCCACCAGCGGGCCGATGATGCGCGAGGCGTTCATGGCCACGCCATTGAGGGCCAGCGCCGCCGGCAGCTGCGGGCGCGGCACCAGCTCCGGCACGATGGCCGAGAACACCGGCCAGCGCATCGCGAAGCCGATGCCGTTGGCGAAGGTCAGCGCCAGCAGCAGCAGCGGCGACATCACGCCGAAGAAGACGAAGCCGCTGAGCACCATGGCCACCACCGCCACCCAGAGCTGCGTGACCAGGTAGTAGCGCTTGCGGTCGAGGTTGTCGGCCAGCGCCCCGCTGGGCAGGCCGAGCAGGAACACCGGCAGGGTCGAGGCCGTCTGCACCAGCGCCACCCAGATGGGGGTGGTGGTCAGCGAGGTCATCATCCACGCCGCCGCCACGTCGTTCATCCACATGCACAGGTTGGCCACCAGCCAGGTGCTCCACAGCAGGCGGAACACGGGCAGGCGCAGGGGGGCGATGGGGGAGAGGCTGTCGTCGGTGGCGGGCATGCGGGGACGCGAGGGCATGCGGAGACCGCCGAGCCTACCGCAGTTCAACCCCGCACTCACGTGCGACATTGCGCGGCCCGTTTGACGCCCCGCCGCCCCTTGCCTAGACTCGCCGCATGCCTTCTCGCCGGATCCACGCCCATTCGCATCGCGCCACCGCGCGTGTGCTGCCGTGCGCGCGTCACATCCAGGGCCCTTCTACGGCTCTGCGCGGCCACCGACTGCTGGCCGCACATTCCTCCGCCCGGCGATAACCCTTCCCCCTCGAACGCACACCTTCCATCGCCGGGCCCAGCAGCCAGTGCGATCCCTGCCGCGCGCCTGTTCCTTTTTCTGGCGTCGGCGACCCGAAGGAGCCGTTCATGTCTTCCATCGTCCGCAGTGAGTGTGTTCTCACCGAGCTGGACCACGCGCGCCTGAGCAAGCTGCAGGACGCCGCGCGTGGCGGTGCCCTGGCCGATCTCCTGGCCGAGGCCGATCTGGTGCCCTCGCAGCGCGTGCCCGCCGATGTGGTCACCATGTATTCGCAGGTGCTCGTGCGCGACCACGCGTCGGGCGAGGTGCGCAAGCTGACGCTGTGCTACCCGGGCGACGCCGAGCCCGACGCGGGCTTCATCTCCGTGCTGTCTCCCATGGGCGCCGCGCTCATCGGGCGGCGCGTGGGCGAGCGCGTGCGCAGCGCGCTGCCCGCCGGGCTGGAGCGTGAGATGACCCTCGAGGCCATCCTGTTCCAGCCCGAAGCCAGCGGCGACTACAGCACCTAGGCGCGCCCACCGCGCCTTCCCCCTTGTTGGCCGACGGTGGCGTGTCCACCGGGTTGGGCCCTGCCTGGGAGTTACCTGCCATGAAATTCTCTTCCCTCATTGCCTGGGACGACGCGGCCCTGCGCGAGTCGTTGCCCGCCAGCGCTGGCGCCACGGACGACCGCGCGCAACGGGGCGCGCGCGCGAACGACACGGTCGCGCCGCCCTGGCTGCTGGTGCTGACCACCCTGTCGGCGGTCACCGGCGACCACCTGGCGAAGGTGGCGCGCGCGGCGGCGGAACTGGGCGTGGGGCTGCGGCTCGCGTACTACGCGGGCGAGCAGCCCATCGGCCTGCTCGATCCTCTGGCGCGGCTGGCGCAGCGCGCGCGCTTCGTGCGCCGCCAGCACGGCATTGGCGTCGAGGTGGTGGCCCACGAGGTGCGCAGCCGCTACCAGCTGCTGCGGCTGTCGCGCGCCGCCGGCCTGACCTGCCTGCTGGACGCCAACGAACGGCCACGGCGCTCGCGCCTCGGACCCGACCTGCTGTCGCTGCTGCTGCGCGAGGGCCAGGGGCCGCTGTGGGTGGTGAACGCTTCGGACACCGCCCCGGCGGCGCCGCTGTGCTGCTTCGCGCGCACGGCGCCGCTGGGGCGCGAGCGCGATCTGATGCGTTGGTCGCGCGTGTTCGCCCAGGGGCGCGCGGTGCAGCTGGTGCACGTGCTGCAGACCGCGGTGTCACCGCCCGATTCGGGCGACGCCGCCGAGCTGACGGTGTTCGACCACGTCTTCCGGCAGCTGCGCCTGCAGGCCTTCCAGGCGCTGGACACCTTGTCGCGGCCGCTGCGCGAGGCCGGCTGCGAGACCACCTTCACCGTGCTCGCGGGCGATGTCGAGCAGCAGCTGCGCCAGCACCTGCGCGCCACGCGGCCCGCGATGGTGCTCATCGGTCACCGCTGGCGGCCGTGGTCGGTGGGCGCGGCGCGCTCGCGCGTGCAGGGCATCGGGGAGCAGGGCGCCGACGCCCTGGTGGTGCCGCTGCCGCGTGGCGCCTGGTGGTCCTGGGTCGCGCGCGCGATCGGCTGGCGGGGGTGATGGCCATGGAACTCTCCAAAGCCTTCGTGAAGGCCAAGAACCCCTGCGCCGACGGTTTTCGCTGGTTCCTGCGCCACCGCCCGCAGGGCGAGGACTACCAGCCGCTGCTGGACGCGCTGGTGGCCGACGGCCGTGTCGACGACGCCTGCTGGCTGCTGGCGCAATTCGGCCCCACCAGCGCGGTGCTGCAGCTCGACGAGCTGTCCTGCGAGTCCATCGTGTTCGCGGGCGCCATCGAGGTGCGCGGCGGCATCGACGCCGGTGCGCGCGTGCGCGCCGGCCGGGGCATCCGCGCGGGCGGCGACATCCGGGTCGGGCGCGAGCTGGTGGCGGGCGAGACCATCGCGGCCGGCGGTGTGGTCGAGGCCACCACCCTGGAGGCCGGCGGCGACCTGCTGGCCGGCGCCGCGGTCATCGAAGGTGCCCTGCGCGCGGGTGGCCAGCTGCGGATCGCGCGCGACCTGGTGTGCCGCCGCGACCTCGACGTGGGCGCGCAGGCCAGCGTCGGCGGCGTGCTGGTGGTGGAGGGCGAGGTGCGCGTGGCCCGCAGCCTGCGCGTGCGCGGCACGCTGCGCACGGGCGGCGGCGTGCGCGCGGGCGATGGCGTGCTGGTCGATGGCGCGATCGACTGCGGCTCGCACCTCGACGCGGGCTGGGGCATCAAGGCCGGTGGGCCCATCACCGCGCGCGGCGCGATCCGCGCCGGCGAAAGCCTTTGCGCCGATGGCGAGATCGTGGCCGGCGCGGGCTATGGCGTGTACGCCGGTCTGTGCGTGCAGCGCGAAGACTGGGCCGGCAGCGCGCGCGTGGTCGCCACCGAGCGGCCGGCCGAGCTGTTGAGCGGTTGCTGGGTCGGCCCGGCCGTGCTGGCCTGAATGCGGCGGCACAGGCGCAGATCGCCTGAGCGCGCCCGTGCGGCGCGAAGCGGGCCGCCTCAGCTGAGCGCGCCCGGCGCCTGCAGGGCGATGAAGGCCAGCGTGCCGAGGAAGACCAGCACCAGCACGAAGGCCACGGCGATCAGCACCAGCGGGTGATCGCTCGGCGCCTCCAGCCGGCTGCGCCGCGCCACGCCAATCAGGCCCCACAGCACGGTCTTGATTTCGCGGGTGATGCTCATGGCGGGGCGCTCCTTCAACGGACCTTCTGCACGTCCAGCGGCAGCACGCGCGAGGCGGTGTTGCCCCAGGCGCCGCGCACGTAGCTGGCCAGCGCCGCGATCTCGGCGTTCGACAGCTCCTGCCCGAAGGGCGGCATGCCATAGGGCCGGGGGTTGCCGGGCGTGCTGGGCGGGAAGCCGCCGCTCACGATCACGCGCACCAGGTTCGCGCTGGAGGCCATGGTCACCGTGCGGTGCCCGGCCAGCGAGGGGAACTCGGGCGCGGCACTGGTGCCGTTCTCGCCGTGGCATTGCGCGCACTTGGCCTCGTACAGGCGCTGGCCGAGCACCAGCACCTGGGGCTCGGCCCGCTCCGTGTCGGGTGCGGCCGGCGCCACCACGGGCAGCGACTTCAGGTAGGTGGCCATGGCGTTCAGGTCCGCCTCGTCCAGGTGGCGGGTGCTGCCGGCCACCACGTCGGCCATGGGGCCCAGGGTGGCGCCGCGCGCGCTGTGGCCGTCGCGCAGCAGGCGCACCACCTCGGCCAGCGGCCAGTCCTGCACGCCGGCTTCCTGGGGCGAGGCCAGCGAGGGCGCGTACCAGCCCTGCATGGGGATCTGTCCGCCGCTGAAGTCGGGCTCGTTCGCGGTGGCGCCCAGCGCGTTGCGCGGCGCGTGGCAGGCCATGCAATGGCCCAGGCCCAGGGTCAGGTAAGCGCCGCGGTTCCACTCGGCCGACTGCGTGTTGTCCGGGCGGAAGGGCTCGGGCGAGAAGAACAGCGTGCGCCAGGCCACCAGCGCGGTCTGCGTGCCGTAGGGGAAGCGCAGGTCGTGCACGCGGTTGGGCGCGCGCACCGGCGGCAGGCTCATCAGGTAGGCGTGCAGGGCGTCGCTGTCCTCGCGCGTCACGCGGGCGTAGTCGGGGTAGGGGAAGGCGGGGTAGAGCAGGCGGCCGTCGCGCGACTGGCCGTGGTGCAGGGCGCGCCAGAAGTCGTCGGCGTTCCAGCGGCCGATGCCGGTGTCGGCGTCGGGCGTGAGGTTGGAGGCGTACACCGTGCCGAAGGGCGTGGCGATGCCCAGGCCGCCGGCGTAGGCCGCGCCGCCGCGCTCGGTGTGGCAGGCCGCGCAGTTGCCTGCCCTGGCCAGATAGGCGCCGCGCTCCACGAGCTCGGCGGTGACCGGCACCGCCGGCCCGGGTTCGATGGGCAGCAGTGTGGTGGCGCGGTTCACCCAGAGGGTGGCCGCGCCGAGCAGGACCAGCAGCACCCCGGCGGCGATGAGCAGGCGGCGCTGGTTCATGGCAGCACCTCCGCGCTGCCGCAGCGCATGGGCCAGGGGTTCGGCGCGGCGCTGGCCGGCGCGGGCCCGCCCGTGACGGGCTGCGAGGACAGCCACACCGCCATCGCGCTCACGTCCTCGGGGCTCAGGCGGCGCGCGATCTCGCCCATGCAGTCGGGCGCGCTGGCCTGGCGCTGGCCGTTGCGCCAGGCGCCGAACTGGCCCAGCAGGTAGTCGCGCGGCAGGCCCAGCAGGCCGGGCATGGCGGGCTGGATGCCGGTCATCGCGGCGCCGTGGCAGGACGCGCAGGCGGGGATGCCCAGGGCCGGGTCGCCCTGGCGCACCAGTTGCTCGCCGCGCGCCAGCACGGCCGGCGGCGCGCCGGTGGTCTGCGGCGCGGGGTAGGGCAGGTCCAGCCCGGCGAAGTAGTCGGCGATCTCGCGCAGGTAGGCGTCGGACATGTGGTCGACCAAGTAGGTCATGGTCGGGTTGATGCGCCGGCCCGCGCGGAAATGCTGCAGCTGGTTGTAGAGGTAGCCCGCGGGCTTGCCCGCGATGCGCGGGAAGTAGCCCTGGTTGGTGGCGCGGCCGTCCTGGCCATGGCAGGCCACGCAGGCCAGCATGCGCCGCGCCATCGGGTCGGTGGGCAGGGTCTCGGCGGCCTGGGCGGCCAGCCCGGGCAGGGCCAGGGTGGCGGCCAGCAGCAGGCCTTTCCAGAAGGGGGCGCGCGGGCCCTGGGGCGCGCGGAGGGTCTTGTCGGAGGTCACGGCCCCGACTGTGCGCCCGGCGCGGCGCCGGCGGTAGGCTCAGATTGCGTTCAAATCGACCGGATCAGCCGCATCAGATCGGCGGCCCACCGAGAGAGCCCCGCCCCGTGACCACCAAATACGAAGCGCTTGCCAAGGACATCGAAGCGCTCATCGCCAGCGGCACGCTGGCCATCGGCGACCGCCTGCCTTCGGTGCGCGACACCGTGGCCGCGCGCGGCCTGAGCCCGGCCACCGTGTTCGAGGCCTACTACCTGCTGGAGGCGCGCGGCCTGGTCGAGGCCCGCCCGCGTGCGGGCTACTTCGTGAAGGCCGTGCCCGCGCCGCGCGAGGAACCACGCAGCGCCACGCCGCACCAGGGCTCGCGGCCGGTGGCCATCCACGACGTGGCGCAGGCCGTGCTGGGCCCCATGCGCAACCGCCAGGTGGCGCCGCTGGGCTCGGCCTTTCCATCGCCCGAGCTGTTCCCGCTCGATCGCCTGGCGCGCGGCATGGGCGCGGCCATGCGCCGGCTCGACCCGCGCCAGCTGCTGGAAGACCTCACGCCCGGCAACGCCGAGCTGCGCCGCCAGATCGCGCTGCGCGGCGTGGCGCAGGGCGTGAACATCGGCGTGGACGAGGTGGTGGTCACCAGCGGCGCGATGGAGGCGCTCACGCTCGCCCTGCAGGCGGTGACGCAGCCGGGCGACGTGGTGGCCATCGAATCGCCCGCCTTCTACGGCTGCCTGCTGACGCTGGAGCGGCTGCAGCTGAAAGCGGTGGAGGTGGCCACGCACCCGCGCACGGGCGTGCAGCTGGACTCGCTGGCCGAGGTGCTGCGGCGCCACCCGGTGAAGGCCTGCTGGTTCATGCCCAACTTTCAGAACCCGCTGGGCGCGCTCATGCCCGAGGACGCCAAGCGCGCGATGGTCGCGCTGCTGGCCCGCCACGGCGTGCCGCTGATCGAGGACGACGTCTACGCCGAGCTGTACTTCGGCGCGCAGCGCCCGCTGCCGGCCAAGGCCTGGGACCGCGAGGGCGGCGTGATGCACTGCAGTTCGTTCTCCAAATCGCTGGCGCCGGGCTACCGCGTGGGCTGGGTGTCGGCGGGGCGTTTCGCGCCGCAGGTGAACCGGCTGAAGTTCATGAGCACGCTGGGGGTGTCGGTGCCGTCGCAGCTGGCGGTGCTGCACTTTCTGCAGCACGGGGCGTTCGACAAGCACCTGCGCCAGCTGCGCGCCGCGCTGGCCGCGCGGCAGCAGCGCGCGCTGCTCGCCATCGAAAAGCACTTTCCCGATGGCACGCGCGTGACGCGGCCCGAGGGCGGCTACTTCCTGTGGGTGGAACTGCCGGACGCGGTGGACGCGATGGCGCTGCAGCAGGCGGCGCTGGCGCGGCACATCAGCGTGGCGCCGGGTTCCCTGTTCTCGGCGGACAAGCGCTTTCGCCACCACCTGCGCCT
>NZ_MKSS01000260.1:0-9103 GCF_001897365.1 Hydrogenophaga sp. 70-12 | reverse complement strand
CGCCCAAGATCGTGGAGCTGGTGGCCGAGTACCTGCAGAAGCTCAAGGCGCGCGGCATCTCGGTGCTGCTGATCGAGCAGAAGCTCACCATCGCCATGAGCATTTCCGACCGTGCGCTGGTGATGGGGCACGGCAGCATCGTCTTCGACGGCACGCCGCAGCAGCTCAAGGCCGATCCGGCGGTGCGCAAGGAGTGGCTGGAGGTCTAGCCCAGGGGCCAGCGACCGACCCTGAGGTCGCAGGCCTGGTACAACGGCCGGATGGCGGCCGCACGCGCACTGGCCGCGGCAGCGTTCAGGCGAGGGGGGGCACGCGCTCGGCGCGCACGCCGCAGTACTGCCACAGCGCCCGCTCGGTGGCCTCCAGCAGCTCCCGCAGTTCCCGCGTCCAAGCCTCGCCGCCGGGCCGCTGGCCTTCCAGCCAACCCGCGTAGCGTTCGCGCGCGCGGGCGTGCAGGGCCTGGGCGCCCACCTCACCGGCCAGGCCCACCAGGGCGTGCAGCGCGGCCGACACGCCTTCCCGGTCGTCCGAGGTGGCCGCCTGCTCCAGTGATTGAACGTGGCGCCGCAGGTCCAGCAAGGCGCGCGGCAGCAGGTCGTCCAGCAGGCCGAGGCGACGGAAGTTCTCGATGCGCGTGGTGCTGAGCAGGTCGGCCGCGGGCGCCGGTGGCGGCGCCGCGGGCGCGGTGCTGCGGCCTTCCAGCGCGGCGCTCAGCGCGCGCTGCAGCGCGGCGGGGTCGATGGGCTTGCCCAGCACGCCCTGCATGCCGGCCTGGCTCGCGCGGGCCCGCACGGCCGCCGAGTCGTTGGCGGTGAGCGCCAGCACGGGCACGCGGCCGGCGTCGCCGGGCAGGGCGCGCAGGCGCCGCGTGGCGGCGATGCCGTCGAGCCCCGGCATGTTGATGTCCATGAGGATGGCGTCGGGCAATTGGCCCGCCTGCAGCATGTCCAGCGCCTGCTGGCCGTGCTCGGCCTCCATCACCGTGAGGCCCAGTTCGCCCACCAGGGCGCGCGCGATGGTGCGGTTGAGGGGCTGGTCGTCGACGATCAGCACGCTGCGGCCGGCCAGGGCCACGCTGGCCGGGGCCACCGTGGTGACCGGCGCGCCGGCGGGCGCCAGCGGGAAGCGCAGCGTGAACTCGGTGAAATGGCCCCACTCGGAGCGGCACTCGATGTCGCCGCCCAGGCCGCGCATGACGCGGCGGCAGAAGGACAGGCCCAGGCCCGTGCCCTCGGCCTTGCCGGTGGTCTGGAATTCCTCGAACAGGTGGGAGACGAACTCGGGCACGATGCCCGGACCGCTGTCTCGCACCACGACGCTGGGCACCGGCCGGGTGCTGATCGTGAAGCGCACCGTCATCTCCGGGTGCAGGGGGGCGTAGTACAGCGCGTTCTTCAGCAGATTGAAAAAGACCAGCTCCACCGCGGTGGGGTCGGCGCGGAAGCGGAAGTCCTGCTCGACCACCACCTGCACGCGCCCGCGCTGATCGGCGGCGTCGTAGGCGAAACGGTCCACGGCCTGGCGCACGGCGTCGGCGGCCGACAGCGTGTGCAGCCGGCCCTGGTCGGGCGCGTCGGGCTGCAACTGCTTGAGGGTGAGCTCGATCGCCTGCAGGCCGCGCGCGATGGCCTCGTGGCCTTGCTGGACATGGGTCAGCATCTGCTGCACCTGGGGCGGCGTGAGCGCCACGGGCTGGCCCGCGCCGCGGCGGCCGAGGGCGCTGGCGATGTTGTCGAGCGCGTGGCGCACCTGGGCGAGCGGGGTGCGCATTTCGTGCGCCACGGACCCCGCCAGGCCGATGTACACGCGCCGCATGCGCTCGAGCTCGACGCGCTTCTGGCCCTGATGCGACAGGGCTCCGCCCGCCACCAGCAGGGCCGAGCCGCCGGCGGCGAAGACGAAGTCGCGCGGCACGACGGGGTGGGGCGCCAGCAGGAAGAACAGGGCCAGCGCCAGCGCGTAGCCCAGCAGCAGGATGGCGACGCTGTTGCGCCAGTCGGCCAGCAGCACGATGAGCACCGCGCACATCACCATGTTCACCACGAAGGGCGTGCCGCCGCCGTTGCGCAGCATGGTGTACGACATGAGGAAGGACAGGCAGTAGAACACCACCCACCACGAGTAGACGATGTAGTAGGGCTTGAGGCGCTCGGGCCACCAGCGGCGCAGGGCCAGGCCGAGGCACAGGACGACGGCGGGCAGGCGCCACCACAGGTCGTCGTAGCCGCTGTCGGCGGCCGCGCGGCGCAGCAGGTACAGGATAGGGAAGGCAACGACACCCACCACGCCGATCCATTGCAGCAGTGGCCGGTCCAGCTCGTGGTGGGCCCGGTAGCGGTCGAACAGACTCCCCCCGCGTTTGCTCATGCGTCTCCTCGCCTCGCGATGTCATCCCCCTTGCCGGCCCGGGGGGAGGCGCGGCCCGCCGCTGTCGCACGGGCCGCCGGTGCTCGGCTCACTGTAGCAGCAGCGCCTCGCCGCGGGCCTCCAGCGGGGCGGGTGCGGTGACGGGTTCGTCGATGTGGAAGGCGCGCATGGAGGCTTCCAGCGTCGCCTCCACCAGCGCGCAGTCCAGGCCGGCCTGGCTGCGCAGGGCGTGGATCTGGAAGCCGAAGCGGCGGTACAGGCGGGTCATGCGCATGACGCAGGACCCATGCATGTGCTCCACCGGCTCGCGGCGCATCAGCTCCATCAGGGACAGGCGCAGCAGCGGCGTCAGCAGGTCGGCGCGGCGGTGCTCGGGCGCCATCACCAGGCGGCCGACTTCCCAGCTGTTGGGCCCCAGGATGGCGGGGTTGGTGACCAGGTCGGACCAGAAGCGCTCGGTCAGCGTCAAACCGTGGCCCGAGGGAATGAAGCGGATGGTGGCGATGGCCTCGTGGCCGCGCATCAGCGCCATGACCACGCCCGCGTCGTCTTTGCTGTCTTCCAGCGCGGCCAGGCCCGGGTCCAGCAGGTACTCCGACTTGAAGTCGGCCAGGTCGCGCAGGTGGGCGATGCGCATGCGGTCGGCGCGCGTGGGCAGCACGAGCGCGCTCAGGGGCTCGGGCGTCCGCCAGGGTGTGGTGCCGGGCGCGGACCAGGGGGTCAGGGGCCGCCCGATGGGGTGTGCGTTGCTGGGGGTGGGGGCCAGGCTGGCGAGGGTGTTGATCAGGTCCATGGGGTTCTCCAAACGAAAGGCGACGAACGGGGGCGGCGAGGTGTGCCAAAGTTGGCACTTTGAGATTGTCAATGGCCCTTGTCTCACGTGACGCGCCGAGAAACCCCGGTGTCGCGTGGGTCCTACGCAGTTCGGCGGCGCGCGCGCTGCTCCGGCTTTTGAAGCGGGCAGCGGCAAAGCGCGGGCCGATTAGCACAGCCGTATTCGTTTTGGCGGTGCGGGGTGCCAGGCGTAGCGAGAAGGTGCGCCCGGGCGTTTTGTCCCGACCGCGACAAACCCGTTTGGCGCCCCCGAAGGGTCTTTCTAGAATGCCAAAATCGAACGATCGTTCTTTTCCCAAAACCGCCATCGAAGGAACCCACATGACGGCTGAGTACAAGGTCCACGGAGACATCGCCCTCATCACGCTGAACAACCCGCCGGTCAACGGTCTGGGCCTGGCCACCCGCCTGGGCATCACGAACGGTCTGGAGCAGGCGCAGGCCGATCCGGCCGTCAAGGCCATCGTGCTCACCGGCGCCGGCAAGGCCTTTTCGGGCGGCGCGGACATCAAGGAGTTCGGCACGCCCAAGGCGCTGGCCGAACCCAACCTGCTGAGCGTGATCCTGGCGGTGGAGAACTGCAGCAAGCCCGTGGTGGCCGCGATCCACAGCGTGGCCATGGGCGGCGGGCTGGAGCTCTCGCTCGGCTGCCACTACCGCATCGCCGCACCGGGCGCCAACATCGCGCTGCCCGAGGTGAAGCTGGGCCTGATCCCTGGCGCCGGCGGCACGCAGCGCCTGCCGCGCGTGCTGGGCGTGGAGGCCGCGCTCAACATGATCGTGAGCGGCGAGCCCGTGAAGAGCGAGATGCTGGCCCAACTGCCCGGCCAGCGGCTGTTCGACAAGATGGCCAGCAGCCCCGAAACCCTGCTGGAAGAAGCCTTCGCCCTGGCCCGGGAAGTGGCCGCCAAGCACGCGGACGGCAGCCCGCTGCCCCTGGTGCGCCACCTGCCTTGCAAACACAAGGACGGCGACGCCTACTTCCAGTTCGCGCGCAACATGGTCAAGGGCATGGCCAAGCACTTCCCCGCACCCGCCAAGTGCGTGGACGCGGTCGAGGCCGCGACCAAGCAGAAGTTCGAGCAGGGCATGGCCACCGAACGGGAGATGTTCATCAACCTGATGTGGACGCCCGAGTGCCGTGCGCTGCGCCACCTCTTCATGGCCGAGCGCGCGGCCAGCAAGATCCCCGACGTGCCGGAAGACACGCCCCAGCGCAAGATCGACAAGGTGGCCGTCATCGGCGCCGGCACCATGGGCGGCGGCATCTCCATGAACTTCCTGAACGCGGGCATTCCCGTGACCCTCCTGGAGATGAAGCAGGAGGCCCTGGACCGCGGCGTCGGCGTGATGCGCGGCAACTACGAGGCCCAGGTGAAGAAGGGCAAGCTCAAGCAGGACAAGCTCGACCAGCGCATGGGCCTGCTCAAGACCACGGTGGACTACGCGGACATCCAGGACGCCGACCTCGTGATCGAGGCCGTGTTCGAGGACATCGGCGTGAAGGAGACCGTGTTCAAGAAGCTCGACGAGGTGATGAAGCCCGGCGCGATCCTGGCGTCCAACACCTCCACGCTGGACCTGAACAAGATCGCCGCCTTCACCCAACGCCCGCAGGACGTGGTGGGCTTGCACTTCTTCAGCCCCGCCAACGTGATGAAGCTGCTGGAGGTGGTGCGCGGCGACAAGACCGGCAAGGACGTGATGGCCACCGTGATGGCCGTCGCCAAGAAGATCAAGAAGACGGCGGTGGTGTCCGGCGTCTGCGACGGCTTCATCGGCAACCGCATGATCGAGCAGTACGGCCGCCAGGGTGGCTTCTTGCTCGATGAGGGCTGCACGCCCGCGCAGGTCGACCGCGCGATCGAGAAGTTCGGCTTCGCCATGGGGCCCTTCCGCATGGGCGACCTGGCGGGCAACGACATCGGTTGGGCGATCCGCAAGCGCCGCTACCAGGAAAAGCCCGACATGAAATACAGCAAGACCGCCGACCTGCTGTGCGAGAAGGGCCGCTTCGGCCAGAAGGTGGGCAAAGGCTGGTACGACTACAAGCCGGGCAAGCGCGACGCCATCCCGAACGCCGAGGTCGAGCAGATGATCGCCGAGCACCGCCAGGCGCTGGGCATCACGCCGCGCAAGATTTCCGACGAGGAGATCGTGCAGCGCCTGGTGTTCTCGCTGGTGAACGAGGCCGCGCACATCCTGGAAGAGGGCATCGCCAACAAGGCCAGCGACATCGACGTGGTCTACATCTTCGGCTACGGCTTCCCGGTGCACCGCGGCGGCCCGCTGAAGTACGCGGACGAGGTGGGCCTGTTCAACGTGATGCAGGCCATGAAGCGCTTCCAGAAGAACCCGCTCGACGACGCGGCCTTCTGGCAGCCCGCCCCGCTCATTCAGCGGCTGGTCGCCGAAGGCAAGAATTTCAACGGCTGATGGCCCGCACCGAATCAGGAGATATCACATGAGCAACGCCGTCATCGTTTCCACCGCCCGCACGCCGCTGACCAAGAGCTGGAAGGGCGCTTTCAACATGACCCACGGCGCCACCCTGGGCGGCCACGCCGTCCGTGCCGCGCTGGAGCGCGCGGGCGTGGAGGGCGCCGCCGTCGAGGACGTGATCATGGGCTGCGCCAACCCCGAGGGCGCCACCGGCGCCAACATCGCGCGCCAGATCGCGCTGATGGCCGACCTGCCCGTGAGCGTGTCGGGCATGACCGTCAACCGCTTCTGTTCCTCCGGCCTGCAGACCATCGCCCTGGCCGCCCAGCGCGTGATCGCCGGGGAGGGCGATGTCTACGTGGCGGGCGGGGTGGAGAGCATCTCCTGCGTGCAGCAGGAGATGAACCTGCACATGCTGCGCGACCTCGATCTGGACCAGAAGAAGCCCGAGATCTACTGGAGCATGCTGCAGACCGCCGAGCAGGTGGCCAAGCGCTACAACATCTCGCGCGACGCCATGGACGAATACGGCGCCGCCAGCCAGCAAAAGGCCTGCGCGGCCCAGGCCGCCGGCAAGTTCAACGACGAGATCGCCCCCATCACGGTGACCGCCGGCGTGGCCGACAAGACGATGGGCCTGATCACCAAGAAGGTGACCGTGGGCGCCGACGAGGGCCTGCGCGAGGGCACGACGAAAGAGGGCATCAGCGGGATCAAGCCGGCGCTGCCCGGCGGTGTCATCACGGCCGGCAACGCCAGCCAGTTCAGCGACGGCGCCGGCGCCTGCGTGGTGGTGAGCGAGCAGTACGCCGCTTCCCACAACCTCAAGCCCATCGGCCGCTTCCTGGGCTTCGCCGTGGCCGGCTGCGAGCCCGACGAGATGGGCATCGGCCCGGTCTTCGCCGTGCCCAAGGTGCTCAAGAAGCTGGGCCTGAAGGTCAGCGACATCGACCTGTGGGAGCTCAACGAGGCCTTCGCGGTGCAGGTGATCTACTGCCGCGACAAGCTGGGCATTCCGGCTGACCGCCTGAACGTCAACGGCGGCGCCATCGCCGTGGGCCACCCCTACGGCGTGTCGGGCCAGCGCCTGACCGGCCATGCGCTGATCGAAGGCAAGCGCCGCGGCGCCAAGCGCGTCTGCGTGACCATGTGCATCGGCGGCGGCATGGGTGCCGCCGGCGTGTTCGAGGTCCTGTAAGCGCACGCGCCGCCATGGACGCCGCCGGCGTGAGCCCCGAGGTGTTCCTGGCCATGGGACGTGAGCTGCTCGCGCAGCAGCCGTTCTCGCGCCTAATCGGCGCCGAGCTCGCCGCGCTCACGCCCGGGCGCTGCGAGCTGCAGGTGCCGATCGGCGAGGCGGTGAAGCAGCAGAACGGCTTCGTGCACGGCGGCGTGGTGAGCTACGCCGCCGACAACGCACTCACCTACGCGGGTGGCACGGCCATGCGCGTGCCCGTGGTCACGAGCGAATTCAAGATCAACTACCTGAGGCCCGCGGTGGGCGAGCGCCTGATCGCGCGCGCCGAGGCGGTGCACACCGGCCGCAACCAGGCCGTGTGCCGCTGCGACGTGTTCGTGCTGCGGGATGGCGAGGAGAAGCTGTGCGCCGTGGCGCAGGGCACCATCGCCGCCTTGCCACCCAGAACCTGACGAGAGACCTGTCATGAGCCTTCGCCCCACCGTCGATTTCCTGCTCAACGACTGGCTGGGGGTCGAGGCGCTGAACCAGCGCGAGCGCTTCGCCGACCACAGCCGCGAGACCTTCGACGCCGTGCTCGACACCTGCGAGCGCATCGCGCGCGAAAAGTACGCACCCTTCAACCGCACGGTGGACACGCAGGAGCCGCACTTCGACGGCGAGTGCGTGGTGCTGCCGCAGGCCACGCACGACGCGCACCAGGCCTATGCCGAGAGCGGCATGCTCAGCGCCGCGCAGGATTACGCCATCGGCGGCATGCAGCTGCCCTACACGGTGGAGGCGGCGGCCAACGCCTTCTTCGCCATGGCCTCGGTCAGCATCGGCAGCGGCATGCTCACCGTGGGCAACGCCAACCTGCTGATGGCGCACGGCACCGAGGCGCAGAAGCGCGTGTTCGCGCTCAACGAGTTCGCGGGCCGCTGGTCCGGCACCATGTGCCTGAGCGAACCGCAGGCCGGCTCCAGCCTGAGCGACGTGGCCACGCGCGCCGTGCCCGACGGCGAGGGCTTCATGGACGACCCGCTGGGCCCGCGCTTTCGGCTCAAGGGCAACAAGATGTGGATCTCGGCCGGCGAGCACGAACTGACCGAGAACATCGTTCACCTGGTGCTGGCCAAGATCCCCGGGCCGGACGGCAAGCTGCCGCCGGGGGTGAAGGGCATCTCGCTGTTCGTGGTGCCCAAGAAGCTGGTGGACGCCGATGCGCGACTCACCGGCGAGCGCAACGACGTGGCCCTGGCTGGCCTGAACCACAAGTGCGGCTGGCGCGGCACCACCAATACGCTGCTCAATTTCGGCGAGGGCCGCTTCCCGGTGCGGGGCGCGGCCGGCGCCATCGGCTACCTGGTGGGCCAGCCGGGCGAGGGCCTGCGCTGCATGTTCCACATGATGAACGAGGCCCGCATCGGCGTGGGCATGGCGGCCACAATGCTGGGCATGGCGGGCTACCACGCCAGCCTGGACTACGCGAAGAACCGCCCGCAGGGCCGCCCCGTGGGGCCGGAGGGCAAGGACCCGAGCCGGCCGCAGAGCCGCATCATCGAACACGCCGACGTCAAGCGCATGCTGCTCGCGCAGAAGAGCTACTGCGAGGGCGCGCTGGCGCTGGAGCTGTACTGCGCGCGCCTGGTGGACGAGCAGCACACCGGCGCGCCCGAGGCCGCCGACGAGGCGCGGCTGCTGCTGGAGGTGCTCACGCCCATCGCCAAGAGCTGGCCCAGCGAGTGGTGCCTGGAGGCCAACAGCCTGGCCATCCAGGTGCACGGCGGCTACGGTTACACGCGCGACTTTCCGGTGGAGCAGTACTGGCGCGACAACCGCCTGAACATGATTCACGAGGGCACGCACGGCATCCAGGCCATGGACCTGCTGGGCCGCAAGGTGCTGATGGAGAACGGCCGCGGCCTGCAGCTGCTGGCCCAGCGTTTCAACGCCACCATCGAGCGCGCCCTCCAGGTGCCCGCTCTGGCCGCGCACGCCAACGCCCTGGGCCAGGCCCTGGCGCAGTTGGGCGCGGCCACCCAGGCCGCCTGGGCCACGGGCAACCCCGCCGAGGCCCTGGCCAACGCCGTGCCCTACCTGCAGGCCTTCGGCCACACGGTGCTGGCCTGGGTCTGGCTGGACGTGGCCCTGGCCGCGCAGGCCGCGCCCGAGGGCGCGGCGCGCACCGGGCGGCTGGCCGCCGCGCGCTTCTTCTTCCACTACGAGCTGCCCAAGACCGGCGCCTGGCTCGCCGTGGTGAGCCGGCGCGACCCGACCTGC
>NZ_MKSS01000259.1:0-9027 GCF_001897365.1 Hydrogenophaga sp. 70-12 | reverse complement strand
CAGGGCGTTGCGCTCGCGCGGCGGCACCTGCAGGCGCTCGGACAGGCGCATCACCATCTCGCGGCTGGGGCTGGCGCGGCCGGTTTCCACGCAGCTCAGGTGGCGCGTGGAGACCTCCGCCTGCAGGGCGAGTTCGAGCTGGCTCAGGCGGCGTCGCTGGCGCCAGTGGCGCAGGTGGTCGCCGAAGGGCAGGGGGGCGGCGTGGTGGGGGCGGTGGGCGTGCATGGCCGCATGGTAGGCCGGGTGGGGGCGGCGGCCATGACCTGGCAGGTCATGGACCCGCTGCTGGGGGGCCGACACGATGGGCGCCATGTTCAACCCCCCTCAGGAGCCCGACATGAGCCTTTCGACCTTGCGCCTCTCCACCCCCCAGCTGCGCCGCGTGCTCGCGCTGGACGCCATCGCCGGCGCCGGCACCGCCGTGCTGCACCTGGCCTTCGCCGGCTCGCTCGCGGGCTGGCTCGGTCTGTCCGAGGGCCTGATCACCGCCGCCGGCTGGGCCTTGCTGGCCTACATCGCGCTGGCGGCGATCCTGGCACGCCAGGTGATGCCCGCGCGCGGACCGCTCATGGTGCTGATCGTGGGCAACGTGCTCTGGGGTGTCGCCTGCCTGGTCCTGGCCTGGGGCGGTGACAGCGGCGTGACGGCGCTGGGCCAGGCCTACCTGACGGTGCTGGCGGTGGCGGTGCTGGCCCTGGCCGACCTGGAGTTCCTGGGCTGGCGCGCGCCGGTCCAGCGCCTGGCGGTCTGATCCCAGCCGGCTTCCCGGGGCAAATCGCCGCCGCGCTTGCGGTGGCGCCAGAAGATCGCAGAATGGCCCTTGACCCGAACGGAACGATCTTCAGGAGCCACCGCATGGACGCCCCCACGAGCTACGCCCACCCCTTTGCCCAGACCGTCAAGACCTTCACCCCCGCGGTCGGCAAGACCGGCCGCCTCTATTCCCTGCCGGCGCTGGCGCGCGAGTTTCCCAACGTCAAGCGCCTGCCGCATTCCATCCGCATCGTGCTGGAAAGCGTGCTGCGGCACTGCGACGGCGAGCGCGTGACGCGCGAGCACGTGGCGCAGTTGGCCAACTGGAAGCCCAAGGCGGCGCGCACGGACGAGATCCCCTTCACCGTGGCGCGCGTGGTGCTGCAGGACTTCACCGGCGTGCCCCTGCTGGCCGACCTGGCCGCCATGCGCAGCACCGCCCAGCGCCTGGGGCGCGACCCCAAGCGCATCGAGCCCCTGGTGCCGGTCGACCTGGTGGTGGACCACTCGGTCATGGTCGACCACTACGGCACCAAGGACGCCCTGGACCTGAACATGAAGCTGGAGTTCATGCGCAACCTGGAGCGCTACGGCTTCATGAAGTGGGGCATGCAGGCCTTCGACACCTTTGGCGTGGTGCCCCCGGGCTTTGGCATCGTGCACCAGGTGAACCTGGAGTACCTGGCGCGCGGCGTGCACCTCAAGGGTGGGCTGTACTACCCCGACACGCTGGTGGGCACCGACAGCCACACCACCATGATCAACGGCATCGGCGTGGTGGGCTGGGGCGTGGGCGGCATCGAGGCCGAGGCTGCCATGCTGGGTCAGCCGGTGTACTTCCTCACGCCCGACGTGGTGGGCTTCGAGCTCACGGGCCGCCTGCGCGGCGGCGTCACGGCCACCGACCTGGTGCTCACCGTCACCGAGATCCTGCGCCGGCACAAGGTGGTGGGCAAGTTCGTGGAGTTCTTCGGCGAGGGCACGGCCTCGCTCACGCTGCCCGACCGCGCCACCATCGCCAACATGGCGCCCGAGTACGGCGCCACCATGGGCTTCTTCCCGGTGGACGGCAAGACCCTGGAATACTTCCGCGGCACCGGCCGCAGCGCGGCCGAGATCGACGCCTTCGAGGCCTACTTCAAGGCCCAGGGCCTGTTCGGCGTGCCGCAGCGCGGCGACATCGACTACTCGCAGGTGATCACGCTGGACCTGGGCACCGTGGCGCCCAGCCTCGCGGGCCCCAAGCGGCCGCAGGACCGCATCGAACTGGGTGACGTGTCGCGCCGCTTCACCGAGCTGTTCAGCGCGCCCATGGAACAGGGCGGCTTCAAGCAGCCGCCGGGCAAGCTGGCGCAGGCCTTTCCCGCCGGCAAGGGCGTGGACCTGAAGAACGGCGACGTACTGATCGCCGCCATCACCAGTTGCACCAACACCAGCAACCCCAGCGTGCTGCTGGCCGCCGGCCTGCTGGCCAAGAAGGCGGTGGAAAAGGGCCTCAAGGTGCAGCCGCACATCAAGACCTCGCTGGCGCCGGGCTCGCGCATCGTCACCGAGTACCTCACCAACACCGGTCTGCTGCCCTACCTGGAGCGGCTCGGCTTCGCGCTCGCGGGTTATGGCTGCACCACCTGCATCGGCAACGCGGGCGACCTGAGGCCCGAGTTCAACGCCGCCATCACCGACAACGACCTGGTCTGCGCGGCGGTGCTCTCGGGCAACCGCAACTTCGAGGCGCGCATCCACCCCAACATCAAGGCCAACTTCCTGGCCAGCCCGCCGCTGGTGGTGGCCTACGCCATCGCGGGCACCGTCACCACCGACCTGATGACCCAGCCGGTGGGCACCGGCACCGGCGGGCAGGCCGTGTACCTGGGCGACATCTGGCCCACCAGCGACGAGATCCACGCGCTGATGAAGAGCGCCATGAACGGCAAGGCCTACCGCGACAACTACGCCCGCGTGAAGACCGAGCCTGGCGAGCTGTGGGAGCGCATCCCGGGCCTGAGCGGCACCACCTACGACTGGCCCAAGAGCACCTACATCGCCGAGCCGCCGTTCTTCCAGGGCTTCGCGCTGGACGCGGTGGACGCCCAGCGCCCGGTGGCGGTGCATGGCGCGCGCATCATGGCGCTGTTCGGCGACTCCATCACCACCGACCACATCTCGCCGGCCGGCAACATCAAGGCGTCCTCGCCTGCCGGCCTGTGGCTGCAGGCGCACAAGGTGCTGCCGGCCGACTTCAACAGCTACGGCGCACGCCGCGGCCACCACGAGGTGATGATGCGCGGCACCTTTGCCAACGTGCGCATCAAGAACCTGATGATCCCGCCGCTGGCCGACGGCACGCGCGAGGAGGGTGGCTTCACCCTGCACCAGCCCTCCCCGGCGGCGGCCGCCGCCGGTGCGCGGCCCGAGAAGCTGCCCATCTACGACGCCGCCATGCGCTACGTGGCCGACGGCGTGCCCACGGTCATCTTCGCGGGCGAGGAGTACGGCACCGGCTCCAGTCGCGACTGGGCGGCCAAGGGCACGCAGTTGCTGGGCATCAAGGCCGTGGTGGCGCGCAGCTTCGAGCGCATCCACCGCAGCAACCTGGTGGGCATGGGCGTGCTGCCGCTGCAGTTCAAGCCGGGCGACTCCTGGGAGTCGCTGGGCCTGCGCGGCGACGAAACCATCGACGTGCTGCCGCACCCCGAGCTGACGCCGCAGAGCGACGCCACGCTGGTGATCACCCGTCCCGACGGCCAGCGGCGCGAGATCACCGTCACCCTGCGCATCGACACGCCCGTTGAGGTGGAGTACTACCGGGCGAACGGCATCCTGCCCTACGTGCTGCGGCAATTGTTGACCGCTTGAGCCGGTCGGCGCATCGCGGCATCATGTGACCCACAGCTTCTTTGTCGGGGGTCGCGATGCGAAAGACAGCGAAGTACAGCCCCTCGCGCCGCGCGGCCCCGCCGGTCGACGCGCTGCCGGGGGTGCAGGCCATCGAACCGGCCGCCGAGGCGGCCGCGCCAGCGCGGCCCGTTCGCCGCTGGCGCAGCGCCCTGGCGCGCGGCGCGGCCAGCCCGCGCTTCATGTGGGCGGCCATCGCCCTGCTGTCCATCGCCCTGATCGCGCTGGTGTGGCAGCGCCAGGCGGGCGGCGCCGCCGCGCTCACGCAGAAGGACATCGACGCCGCCGTGCTGCGCACCCTCACCACCCAGGTGATGCCCTCGCCGGCCGCGCGGGCGGCCGAGAAAATCCGCCCCGCCGTGGTGCGCGTGCTGTCCTACGGCAAGGATGAGAAGGGCAAGGAGAGCGAGCAGGGGGTGGGCACCGGCGTGGTGATCGTCGACAAGGGCGTGATCCTGACCAACCTGCACGTGGTGCAGGGCGCCGACCGGCTCAAGATCACCTTCGCCGACGGCAGCGAATCGGGCGCCACCGTCACCGGGGCGCAGCCCGAGAACGACCTGGCCGTGCTGCAGGCCCAGACCATCCCCGACGACCTGATCGCGGCCACCCTGCGCTCCACCAACGACCTGAACGCCGGCGACCAGGTGGTGGCGGTGGGCTTTCCCTTTGGCATCGGGCCCTCGGTGTCGGCCGGCGTCATCTCCGGCTTCGACCGCGAGTTCAAGTCGCCCGAGGGCAAGCAGGTCATCGGCAACCTGATCCAGTTCGACGCCGCGGCCAACCCCGGCAATTCCGGCGGCCCGCTGGTCACCATGGACGGCGAGGTGGTCGGCATCGTCACCGGCATCCTCAACCCCACCAGCGCCCGCACCTTCGTGGGCATCGGTTTTGCCGTGCCCATCGAAAGCGCTGCCAGCGCCGCCGGCCTGCCCCCGTTCTGAGCCCCCCATCCACCGACCGGAGCCCTTCATGAGCGACACCAACGCCCCCGAGACCGCCCAGCTGATGGAGGAGATCCTCTACGAGGTCAAGCGCGTGGTCGTCGGCCAGGACCGGTTCCTCGAGCGCGTGATGGTGGGGCTGTTGGCGCAGGGCCACCTGCTGGTGGAGGGCGTGCCCGGTCTGGCCAAGACGCTCACCGTGAAAACGCTGGCCGAGGCGATCCAGGGGCGCTTCAAGCGCATCCAGTTCACGCCCGACCTGGTGCCGGCCGACCTGGTCGGCACGCGCATCTACAACCAGAAGACCGGCGATTTCAGCACCGCGCTTGGCCCGGTGTTCGCCAACCTGCTGCTGGCCGACGAGATCAACCGCGCGCCGGCCAAGGTGCAGAGCGCGCTGCTGGAGGTGATGCAGGAGCGCCAGGTGACCATCGCGGGCGAGACGCACCCCGTGCCGCGGCCCTTCGTGGTGATGGCCACGCAGAACCCGATCGAGACCGAAGGCACCTACCCGCTGCCCGAGGCGCAGGTGGACCGCTTCATGATGAAGGTGCTGGTGGACTACCCCAGCGACGAGGAGGAGTACGTCATCGTCGAGCGCGTCACCGGCCCCGCGGTGCGGGTGAACGCGGTCGCCACCACCGAACAGCTGGCCGCGCTGCAGGCGCTGTGCCGCGAGGTCTACGTGGACCCCTCGCTGGTGCAGTACGCGGTGCGCCTGGTGTCGGCCACGCGCTACCCGGACCGGCATGGCATCAAGGACATGGCCGGTCTCATCACCTTCGGCGCCAGCCCGCGCGCCACCATTGGCCTGGTGGAAGGCGCGCGCGCCCTGGCCATGATGCGTGGCCGCGCCTACGCCCTGCCCGAGGACATGGTCGACCTGGTGCCCGATGTGCTGCGCCACCGCGTGGTGCTGTCCTACGAGGGCCTGTCCGAAGGCCTCACCAGCGATGCGCTGATCGCGCGCATCATGAAACACATCCCGCCGCCAGCGCGCCCGCTGGAAGCGGAAAAGCGCGTGGCCTGATATGTTCAAGCGCCTGTTCGGCCGAGCCCCCACCGCGCCCCCCGGCGAGGCGGGGAGGGCGCCCGCCGCGCAGCGCGCCGATGCGCTGCTGCGCCAGTTGGAGTGGACCGTGCTGCGCCGGCTCGACGGCCTGCTGCAGGGCCACTACAAGACCCTCATGCGCGGCAGCGGCCTGGACCTGGCCGACCTGCGCGAGTACCAGCTGCACGACGATGTGCGCCACATCGACTGGAACGTCACGGCGCGGCTGCAACAGCCGCACGTGCGGGTGTTCACCGAGGACCGCGAGATGGCGGCCTGGTTCTTGCTCGACCTCAGTCCCTCGGTGGATTTCGGCTCGGGCGAGCAGCGCAAGAGCGACGTGCTGCTGCGCTTCACCGCGGTGCTGGCGCGCCTCATCTCGGGCCAGGGCAACCGCGTGGGCGCCATGGTGTACGGCTCGCGCGGCCGCGCGCGGGTGGAGGCCATGCTGCCGGCGCGCGGCGGGCGCCTGCACGTGCTGCGCCTGCTGCAGATGCTCATGCCCGCCTCGGCCGGGAAAGCGCCCGCGCCCGCCGGCAACGCCGCCACGCGCCTGGGCGACCTGTTGCGCAGCGCCGTCTTCACCGTGCGCCAGCGCAGCACCGTTTTCGTGGTGTCCGACTTCATCAGCCAGCCCGGTTGGGAACGTCCGCTGGGCGAGCTGGCGCGCCGCCACGACGTGGTGGCCGTGCGCCTGGTCGACCCGCTGGAGCTGGAGTTGCCCGACCTGGGCCTGATCCCCATCCGCGACGCCGAAACCGGCGAGCAGATCGTGGTCGACACGAACGACAAGGGCTTTCGCCAGCGCTTCGCGCGCATCGCCGCGCAGCGCGAGGCGCAGTTGCGCGACAGCCTGGCGCGCGCTGGCGTGGACACGCTGGAACTCGCCACCGACGAGGACCTGACCGACGCGGTGCTGCGCTTCGTGGACCTGCGCGAGCGGCGCGTGCGCCACGGTGCGCTCGGGCGGCCCATGCCCACGCAACTGCCTCGCCGAACCCGAGAAGGAGTGCGCGCATGAGCACCGCACGGCCGCCCGAAGGGGCACGCACCGCAGCGCATCGCGCGGAGGTTTTGCTATGAACGGATGGCTGCCGCCCGTGAGCTTCCTGTGGCCGCAGATGCTGTGGCTGCTGCTGGCCCTGCCGCTGCTGGTGCTGCTCTACCTGTGGCTGCTGCGCCGGCGCCAGCGCACGGCGCTGCGCTACGCCAACCTGTCCATCGTGCGCGAGGCCCTGGGCAAGGGCCCGGGCTGGCGGCGCCACGTGCCGCCGATGTTGCTGTTGCTGGCGCTGGCGGCCATGCTGCTGGCGGCGGCGCGGCCCACGGCCAGCATCACGCTGCCGTCCACCCAGCAGACCATCATCCTGGCGATGGACGTGTCGGGCAGCATGCGCGCCGAGGACGTCTTGCCCAACCGCCTGGTGGCCTCGCAGAACGCGGCCAAGGCCTTTCTGGCCGAGCTGCCGCGCCACGTGAAGGTGGGCATCGTGGCCTTCGCCGGCTCGGCCCAGGTGGTGCAGCCGATCACCCTCAGCCGCGAAGACCTGGTGACCGCCATCGACAAGTTCCAACTGCAGCGCGCCACCGCCATCGGCAGCGCCATCGTGGTCTCGCTGTCCGAGCTGTTTCCCGATCAGCGCATCAGCCTGACCGACATGACCTACAGCCGCAACACCGACCCCTTCGCGCCGCGCGGCCGCTCGCTTGACCAGCCGCGCAACACCGAGGAGAAGGCCTTCCAGCCGGTGGAACCGGGCTCGTACGGTTCGGCCGCGATCATCCTGCTCACCGACGGCCAGCGCACCACCGGCGTGGACACGGCCGAGGCCGCGAAGATGGCGGCCGACCGGGGCGTGCGCGTCTACACCGTGGGCGTGGGCACGGTCGAGGGCGAGGTGATCGGTTTCGAGGGCTGGTCCATGCGCGTGCGCCTGGACGAGGACACGCTCAAGGACGTGGCGCGCACCACCAAGGCCGAGTACTTCTACGCCGGCACCGCCGAGAACCTGAAACAGATCTACCAGTCGCTGAGCTCGCGCCTGACGGTGGAGAAGAAGGAGACCGAAGTCTCCGGGCTGCTGGCCTTGCTGGCCGCGGGGCTGGTGGTGCTGGCGGCGGGGCTGTCGCTGGCGTGGTTCAAGCGGGTGCTGTGACAACGGCGCCTGGCGCCGCGCGGGCGTTTGGCGGCCGACGGATCACTGGTCCGGGCAGAGCAGGCGGCCAATGAGCGCGTTCGTGGCCGCGTAAAAGCGCGTATCCGGTTGCTGCTTCAGTTTGCTCAGGAGAAGGCCCACGTCTTTCGCATCCCGGGGCCATGTCTTGGCGCCATGCAGGACCGACAGCAGGGCATTGGTCAGGCTGCTCGGCACGATCTCGTCAACTTCAACGAAATGAAGCAGCGCACACACACCGAGTTCATTGGCCTTCTCGCCGTCGAAACGGGCCAGCCACTCCAGGGCATGGGGGAAGAACTTCAGGTTGTCGTTGGAGAGCACCTCGGCCATGTGATGCCGGTCCGGGCAGGTGGACAGCGGCTTGATGATCTTTAAGGCCGACAGGGGGATTTGGGGGTCGAGCGTCATCAGGTCACTGACCCGGCGGGCCAATGCCCATGCCGTTGTGGCGCTGGCCGCAGGGGCGACGAAGGGTGTACGGGGGGGTGTCGGGAGAGGCGTCAGCGTGAATGGCGGCGGCGGGGTGTGCGGCGGATGTCCCTGGTGGCCGGGCGTCCCTTGCGGAGGCGGCGTATCCCAGGGGCTATTCGGAACCAGGGGGGTGAAAGCCGTTCCAGGGTGTTGTGGTGTTTGCTGTGCAACGGCCTGGTAGAGGTTGTTGGAAAAGAGTGGGGGGGCGTGCATGTCCACCTGTCCGTTCGACGGCATGTCCAGAAACTGCCCTGGCAGGTAGGGGTGGGGAACGGGGCGATTCGCCGGTGGTCGAGGCGGAACCTGCGTCAATAGCCTGGCCTGCAGTTCTCGGCCGTGGCGGAGCAGTTCCAGCTGAATAGCGGTGATCGATTGGTGGCTGTGCCGGTCCATCGGGTGGCCGGTGAATGCCACGGTGTTCCCGAAGTTCTGGAACGTGTCCGCCAGTTCCGTGATGGATTGCAACCGCAATTGGTTGAGTTCGGGTGGTGTGTTCGTTCGACGCGGAGGGGAGTCATCACGGGACTCGGCGCTGCCGCAGGCAATGGGCGATGGGCTGGCGTCGCTGCGCTCTGTTTCGGTGAGGGATTGAATCGGGTGGAATGGTGAAGCGGCTCCGGGCAGGCGATGGCAGTCGGCGCTCTCTGTCGTCAGGCAAAAAATCGGAAGGCTGGTGTTGTTTCCGGCGTGGGGCTGGTGGATGAGGGCGTCCGGAGGGGGATAGATGTAGCGCTGC
>NZ_MKSS01000258.1:0-2032 GCF_001897365.1 Hydrogenophaga sp. 70-12 | reverse complement strand
GGCCGAACCGCGCCTGCGCATCGAGGTGGACTGCGCGCCGGGGCCGGGCGCCCCGCGCGCCTGGATCCGCTTCATCGACAACGGCCCCGGCATCGCGCCCGAGGTGCTGGCGCGCCTCACGCGCGAGCCGGTCACCACGCGCGCGGCCACCGGCGGCAACGGCATGGGCCTGATGTTCTGCCAGCGCGTGATGCAGGCCGCCGGCGGCGCCATCCGCCTGCAGTCCGCGCTGGGCCACGGCACCACGGTGGAGCTGGCCTTCGAGCGCGGCGTGCAGCCGGCGGTCGGCGCGGCCTGAGCGCGCGGCACGGCCGTCCACCGGGGGGTGTTGCCTCCGGGACAACCCCGTCCGCCGGGCGCTGCGCGCCGGGCTAGCATGGCCGCCACGATTCCAACCACTTCGGAGACCGACTCATGCTGGGCCAGATGCAGAGCCAACCGCTGCTGATTTCCAACCTCATCGTGCACGCCGAGCGGCACCACGGCGCCACCGAAATCGTCTCGCGCCGGGTCGAGGGCGACATCCACCGCACCAACTGGCGGGCGGTCTCGCGCCGCTCGCGCCAGGTGGCCAACGCCCTGGACGCGCTGGGCCTGGGCTTCGGCGATCGCGTGGCCACGCTGGCCTGGAACGGTTATCGCCATCTGGAACTGTATTTCGGCGTCAGCGGCACCGGCCGGGTGCTGCACACCCTCAACCCGCGGCTGCACCCCGAGCAACTGGTGTGGATCGTCAACCACGCCGAAGACAAGGCCCTGTGCTTCGACATGAGCTTCCTGCCGCTGGTCAAGGCGGTGTGGAGCAAGTGCCCGACGGTGAAGCACTGGATCGCCCTGTGCGATGCGTCCGCCTTGCCCGCCGACAGCGGCATTCCCGGCCTGCAGAGCTACGAGGCCTGGATCGGCGCGCAGAAGGACAGCTACGCCTGGCCCGAGTTCGACGAGAACACCGCCTCCAGCATGTGCTACACGAGCGGCACCACCGGCAACCCCAAGGCCGCGCTGTACTCGCACCGCTCCACCACGCTGCACGCCTACGGGGCGGCCATGCCCGACGCCATGGGCTGCTCGGCGCGCGACAGCATCCTGCCCGTGGTGCCCATGTTCCACGTCAACGCCTGGGGCCTGCCGTACTCCGCGGCGGCCGTGGGCTGCAAGCTGGTGTTCCCCGGTCCGGCGCTGGACGGCAAGTCGGTCTACGAACTCATCGAGGCCGAGGGCGTGACCATGGCCGCCGGCGTGCCCACGGTCTGGCAGATGCTGCTGGCGCACCTGCAGCAAAACCAGCTGAAGTTCAGCACCCTCAAGCGCACGGTGATCGGCGGCTCGGCCTGTCCGCCGGCCATGATCAGCGCCTTCAACGACCTCTACGGCGTCGACGTGCTGCACGCCTGGGGCATGACCGAGATGTCGCCGCTGGGCACGGTGTGCACGCTCAAGAACGCCCAGCTCGCGCTGCCGGCCGACGAGCAGCTCAAGGTGCGGCTCAAGCAGGGCCGCACCATTTTCGGCGTGGACATGAAGATCGTGAACGAGGCCGGCGACGAGCTGCCCTGGGACGGCAAGAGCTACGGCGACCTGCTGGTGCGCGGCCCATGGATCATCGCCAGCTACTTCAAGGGCGAGGGCGGCGACCCGCTGCGCTACGACGCCCAGGGCCACGGCTGGTTCCCCACCGGCGACGTGGCCACCATCGACGCCGACGGCTTTATGCAGATCACCGACCGCAGCAAGGACGTGATCAAGTCCGGCGGCGAGTGGATCAGCTCCATCGACGTGGAGAACATCGCCATGGCCCACCCGGCCGTGGCCATGGCCGCCTGCATCGGCATGAAGCACCCCAAGTGGGACGAACGGCCCATCGTGGTGGTGGTGAAGAAGCCCGGCGCCGAGGTCACGCGTGAAGAATTGCTGAAGTTTTACGAGGGCCGCATCGCCAAGTGGCAGGTGCCGGACGACGTGGTCTTCGTCGACGCCATCCCGCTGGGCGCCACCGGCAAGATGCAGAAGATGGTGCTGCGCCAGCAGCTCC
>NZ_MKSS01000257.1:1151-1706 GCF_001897365.1 Hydrogenophaga sp. 70-12 | reverse complement strand
TGACCTTGACGTTGAGCGTCAGGGTGCGCAGCGTGCCGGTGAAGCCGTCTTTGTCTGCGGTGAAGGTGCCGATGTTGGCCATGATGTTTTCTCCGTTCGGTTGAACAAGGTTCGCGCCCATCGCGTCCTTGTTGTGATCCAGTCGGCGGGGGACGGGCTGGCTGCACCGCTTGCGGTCGCAACGCAGTGGAGAGCCGGGAGGCGAAAAGAATTTATCCCGCGAGGAATCTGCGCAGCAGAGGGGAAATTGTTTTCGCTGGACGGTTGCAGCCATGAAGCCCGAGGCGCAGCCGCGCCCCCGCCAGGATTCACAACAACACAAGGACGCCTTGGGCCGAACCGCTCCGAAAGGGGATGGGGCCGACTCGGCATCCCCGCACGAAGGCTGCACAGGCCCGCCCACTGACGCAGGCCAGGTCAACCACCCGACGACAAGCGAGAACGCCCCTGCCGCACCTTGGGGCGCTGGTCTTGAGGCGTGGTGTGGAAGCTCCATAGCGATGCCGGGCGGGATATTCGTGAACCGTCCTTCGTGACGTGATGGGCAAGAACCGC
>NZ_MKSS01000257.1:0-684 GCF_001897365.1 Hydrogenophaga sp. 70-12 | reverse complement strand
GAGTCCCGCCTACTTCAACGCTGCCGCATGAGCCAGCGCGAAGGCGGCGGCGTTCTGATTTGGCTGTTGGCCTTGAACACCGGGCGCGGCCACTGCCGCGCCCGGATTTTGCGTTTCACCGTGCCCAGGACGGAACGACCTGGGCGCGGTGCTGAACGCGGTTATTCCTTCGTCTCGATGAGCCACCACACAGCACGCGGCAAGGCGCGGCCCGTGACGGGGTGAATGTCGGTGAGGTCGGCGCGGGCCGACCAGCCCGAGGGCGGGCGGTAGCCGCGCACGTCACCATCGCCGTGCCAGCGGCGGGCGCGCACCGTGCCGGGGGCGTAGATCGCCGCCATGCGCGGGCGCTGGTGGTGGTACGGGTCATGGGGGCTTTTCCTTTCAGCGAAGCGCCCCGGTCGAGGCCGGGGCGCTTGCCTTCGGCGTGAGTCAAGCGGCCAGCGCCTCGGCGGGTTCATCCGCCATTGCCTCGGCATCCTCCGGGGCGTCCTGCTCCGGGCCTGCCTCCTGCGCGGCATCCTGCGGGCCTTCGGCCTTGAAGATGGCAGGCATCCAGCCCGTGCCATCGGCCAGCCGCTCGGCTTCGCTGGCAATGTCGGCCTTCTTGAGCTTTGCCAGCCGGGTGACGGATTCCGGTGCAAACGCGCCCACAGCATCCAGAATCACGGCCTTGGAAACGTG
>NZ_MKSS01000256.1:0-9157 GCF_001897365.1 Hydrogenophaga sp. 70-12 | reverse complement strand
CTGTTCGTGCGCCACGGCTGGATCAGCCAGCTGCTCAACGGCAAGCGCCACCCGCGGCGCCCGCGCGGACCCGCGCGCGAACCGGCATGAGCCGAAGCATGCGCATTTCGGCTTCGCTCACCCACGCACCGGGCCAGCACCAGGTGGTTCTGCGCACAGGCGACGCCGAACACACGCTGCCCGTCGCGCCCAAGGCCGTGGGCGGCGGCTCGGCCACCAACGGCGGCGAGTTCCTCATGCTGGCCCTGGCCACCTGCTACTGCAACGACCTGTACCGCGAGGCCGCGCGCCTGGGCGTGGTGCTGGAGCGGGTGGAGGTGCAGGCCGAGGCCGAATTCGCCGGCATCGGCCTGGCCGCGCGCGACGTGCGCTACCGGGCGCGGGTACAGTCGCCCGCGCCACCGGACACCATTGCCCGGCTGCTGCGCGAAACCGATGCGGTGGCGGAGGTGCACAACACGCTGCGGCAAGGGGTGCCTGTCCAATGGATCGACGGCGGCCCACCTGAAACAACCCTTCCCATGACCCATTCCATCGAACACCAGGAAGCCGGCAGCACCGGCGCCTTCTTCATCCAGCAGGCCGGCGAGCGCCTCGCCGAGATGACCTACAGCCGCACCAACCCCACGCTGATCATCATCGACCACACCCAGGTCGACGAGCGTCTCAAGGGCCAGGGCGCGGGGCGCCAGCTGCTCGACGCGCTGGTGGCCTGGGCGCGCGAGACCAAGACCCGGGTCGTCGCGCTGTGCCCCTTCGCCAAGGCCCAGTTCGACAAGGACCCGTCGATCCGCGACGTGCTGGTCTGAGCCCGCTCAGAGGCTGCTCATCAGCCCACGCACCAGCTCGCTCACGCCGTCCCACACGATCTGCACGCCCAGGCACAGCAGGATGAAGGCCGACAGGCGCAGGAAGATGATCGCGCCGGCCTCGCCCAGCGGGCGCAGCAGGTGCTCGGCGTAGCGGAACGCCAGGTACAGCAGCAGGCCGATGGCCAGCAGCGCGAGCACGCCGCCGCCGATGTTGGCCAGCGCCAGGCCCATGCGGTCGTTGCTCAGCGACACGCCCACGGTGATGGCCGCGGCGATGGAGCCCGGGCCGCAGCTGATCGGAAAGGTCAGCGGGTAGAAGGCCTGGCGGCGCGCCATCTCGGGCGTGAAGGCGTCGGCCAGTTCGGTGCGGCTGTCCGCCGTGGACTGCGTGGCGGTGAGCAGGCGCCAGGCGGTGGCCGCCAGGATCAGCCCACCACCCACGCGCACGATAGGCAGCGAGATACCGAAGAAGGCCAGCACGTGCGAGCCCACCAGCATGCTGCCCACCATTAGCGCGAACATGTTGCGCGCGATCTTGCGCGCCAGCATGGCGCGCGTGCGCTCGGACGCGCCCTCGGTGAGGCCGAGGAAGATCGGCGCCGTGGCCGCCGGGTTGAGGATGGGCAGCAGCGCGGCGAAGACGAACAGGAAACTCTTGCCGAACGCCAGGCTCAGTTCGACGCTCATGGCCCCCTCACCCCGTTCCCTCCCTGAGGCGGCTCCACCATCTCCCGCATGCGCCGGCGCAGCGCTCGCTCGCGGCGGTTCTCCTCGGCCCAGTCGTCGCGCACGCCACGCCACAGCGCGACGGCCATCAGCACGATCACCACCGCGAACGGCACCGCGAACACGATGGTGGCCGTCTGCACGGCCTTGAGGCCCCCGGCCAGCAGCAGCGAGATCGCGATGCCCGAGATCAGCGCGCCCCAGATGAGCTTGACCCGCGCGCGCGGGTTCTCGTCGCCGCCCGTGCTCATCATGCTCAGCACCAGCGTGGCCGAATCGCCCGAGGTGACGAAGAACACCACCACCAGCACCGTGGCCACCACGCTCATGACGCTGCCCAACGGCAAGGCCTCGAACATCGCGAACAGCGCCGTGGACACGTCGGCGCTCACCGCCTCGGACAAGGGCACGCCGCGCATCACCTCAAGCGTGAGCGCCGTGCCGCCGAACACCGAGAACCACAGGAAGCCGGCCAGCGTGGGCGCCAGCACCGTGCCGAGCACGAACTCGCGCACGCTGCGCCCGCGCGAGACGCGCGCGATGAACAGGCCCACGAACGGCGACCAGCTCACCCACCAGGCCCAGTAGAAGATCGTCCAGCCGCCCACCCAGCCGCTGTCGCGGAACGGGGTCATGCGCAGGCTCATGCGCACGAACTCGCTGACGTAGCTGCCCAGCGTGGTGGTGAAGGTGTCGATGATGGCCACCGTGGGGCCGAGCACGAAGAGCGTGAGCGCCAGCAGCGCCGCCAGCAGCAGGTTGGCGTTGGACAGCCACTTGATGCCGCGCCCCACGCCCGACACCGACGAGCCCACGAACAGCACCGTGGTGACGGCGATGATGCCGACCTGCCAGGCCGGGCCCACCGGCATGCCGGTCAGCGCGGCCAGGCCGCTGTTGATCTGCAAGGCCCCCATGCCGAGCGAGGCCGCCACGCCGAAGGCGGTGGCAATGACGGCCAGCACATTGACCAGCGGCCCGAGGCGCCGGGCAAAACCCCAGGGCAGCGATTCGATCGCCGTGCTCACCTGCGCCGAACCGCCCTTGCGGAACTGGAAGAAAGCGATGGCCAGCGCCACCACGCTGTACACCGCCCAGGGGTGCAGGCCCCAGTGGAAGAAGCTGTAGCGCATGGCGGCGTTGGCGGCCTCGGGCGTCTGGGGCGCGATGCCGGGCGGCGGGTTGCCGTAGTGCGAGATCGGTTCGGCCACGCCCCAGAACACCAGGCCGATGCCCATGCCGGCGGCGAACAGCATGGCGAACCAGGAGCCGAGCGAGAACTCGGGCTCCTCGTCCTCGCCGCCGAGCTTGAGGTCGCCGTAGCGGCTGAATGCGAGCACCAGGGCCATGACCACGAGGCCCAGCACCACCCACAGGTAGAGCCAGCCGAAATCGCGCGTGATGACGGCCAGCAACGTGTCGAACACCGCGCCCAGCGAGGCCGGCGACAGCACGCCCCAGAGCACGATGGCCAGGATCAGTCCGACCGAGACGATGAGTTGCATGGGGTCTTCTCCTCCAGATCGAGGCCACACCATACACGCCAGCACGCTGGAAAACTCTTTTCCAGGGGGCCCGCGCCGCGCCACCGGGGCGATTCTGGCGGTCCAATCCCGCATCGGCCAGGCCGCGACGCCGGCCTCTGCGAATCAGACCCGAGGAGAAACAGTGAAGGAACTGCAAGACGCCCAGCGCGTGGGCGCGACGATGGCCGTGGACGTGCTCATCGCGGGCGCCGGCCCCTGCGGCCTCATGCTCGCCAACGAACTGGGCCTGCGCGGCATCCGCTGCCTGGTGGTGGACCCGAAGGCCACCACGGCCTTCAACCCGCAGGCCAATGCCACGCAGGCGCGCACCATGGAGCACTTCCGGCGCATCGGCATCGCGCAGGAGATCCGCGCCATGGGCCTGCCGGGCGACCACCCGACCGACATCGCTTACTTCACGCGCTTCGCCACGCACGAGCTGGCGCGGCTGCGCCTGCCCACGGCGGCGCAGGCCAGCGAGCACGTGCGCGGCCTGCGCGGCGCCTGGAACGCGGCCGAGCTGCCGCACCGCGTGTCGCAGAAGTTCGTGGAAGCGGTGCTGCGCCGCCACGCCGAGGCGCGCACCGGCCGGCCCGTGGGCTTTGGCTGGCGGCTGGTGGAATTCGAGCAGGACGCCGAGGGCGTGGACGCACTCGTGGCCCCGGCCGACGGCAGCGGCACCGCTGTGCCCGTGCGCGCGCGCTACCTGGTGGGCGCCGACGGCGCGCGCAGCGTGGTGCGCCAGGCCCTGGGCATCGCCTACGGCGGCGCCACCGGCGTGCAGCGCGAGTTCATGGGCGGGCGCATGTTCGCGGTCTACCTGCGCGCGCCCACGTTCTATGAACAGCTGCCGCACGACGTGGCCTGGATGTACGTGAGCGTGAACCACGAGCGGCGCGTGTTCATGGCCTCGGTGGACGGCCAGGGCGAGTTCGCCTTCCACGCGGCCGTGCACGCGCACGAAGACCCGTCGGACTGGACGCACGAGGACGCGAAGCGCCTGTTCGCGCAGGCCAGCGGCATGGACTTGCCCGTCGAGGTGTTGTCCACCGGCACCTGGATCGCGGGCCACTCGCTGGTGGCCGACCGCTACCAGCAGGGCCGCGTGTTCCTGGCCGGCGACGCGGTGCACCTGTTCACGCCCACCGGCGGCCTGGGCTACAACACCGCCGTGGGCGACGCGGTGAACCTGGGCTGGAAGCTGGCGTCGGTGCTGAAAGGGCTCTCGGCCCCCGCGCTGCTGGACAGCTACGAGACCGAGCGCCGCCCCATCGGCCTGCGCAACACGAACTACGCGCGCGGCTTCGCCGATTCCATCGGCCTGTTCCAGACCACGGCCGCGCTCGAGGCCGCCGGTGCCGAGGGCGAGGCCCTGCGCGAACACGCCAGCGCGGTGCTCAACGAGCACGTGCGGCGCGAGTTCAACATCCCCGGCGTGACCTTCGGCGAGCGGTATGACGCCTCGCCGATCGTCTTCAGCGACCCCGGCCGCATCCCGCCCGACGCGGCCAACCACTACGAGCCTTCCAACAACCCCGGGGGCCGCCTGCCGCACGCCTGGCTGGGCGGCGAGCGCTCGCTGTTCGACGAACTGGGGTTCGAGTGGACCGTGCTCGCGCCGCCCGCGCTGCAGGCCGACGGACAGGCGCTGGCCGAGGCCGGTCGGGCGCGCGGCCTGGACGTGGCGCTGCGCTGCCCTTCGGAAGCCGAGGCCGCGCCCGTGCTGGACGGGCAGCTGCTGCTGGTGCGACCCGATCAGGTGGTGGCCTGGCGCGGCCGCGAGGCGACCGAGGCGGCGGCGGTGTGGGGCCGCGTGGCCGGCACCTGAGGTTAAATGCCACCCCATTCATGGTGCGCTCTGGGGACGACCCGACATGCTGATGACCCAATGTGTCCGCGCCGCCTGTCTGGCAGGGGCGATCGTCACGGCGGCTTGGGCGCAGCCGGCGCAATGGCACGACCTGCGAAAGGAGGTTGAAGCGCTGGTGGACGCGCACCGGTATTCGGACGCCACCGCCGCGGCGCAACGGCTCGACACCCTGTCGGAACAGCTGCTGCCGCCCATCAGCCATCCACGGGTGGTGAGCCTCGTGTCGTTGGCGCAGGCCTACCGGGCGCAAGGGCTGTATGCGAAGGCCGAACGCCCCATGCAGCAGGCGATTGCGGTGCTGCGCCAGCTGCCCCCGGCGCCCCCCGCCCTCATGGCGGCCTATCTGGGCGTCCTCGCTGGCCTCCAAGAGCGGCAAGGCCACCTGGCCGAAGCCGATGCGCACTACCAACAGGCCTTGGACGTTCTCGCCGATCCCGCCGACGCAGAGCGCGACCTCGCCGCCCAGCTGCAGCTCGCGCACGGCCGTCTTCTGTGGAGCCGGCAGCAGCCGCAGCGCGCACAGGCCTTGCTGGAGTCGTCCTTGCGAAACAGCGAAGCGGCACTGGGCCCCTCGAGCGAGATGACCGCCATGGTTCTGCAAACGCAGGCCGAACACCATTTGGCCTTGGGGGACGCCGACCGGGCCGAGAAGACCGTGCGCCGCCTCATCGCCATCGTCGAAGCCAACCCAGCCCATGCCAGGCTGCGGCCGAACGCCTACAACACCCTGGCGTCCAGCCTATTGAGCCAGGCCCGACTCGATGAGGCACAGGCCGTACTGCAAGAGGCCATGCGCCGCTGGACCGAGCACCAGGCATCCGGCGCAGTCATCGCGAATGGCCAGTTCACTCTGGCTCGCATACTGGATCGAAAGGGCTCATCCGAAGCGGCCGCCAGCTGGGCAAGGAAGGCCCTCGATGAGGCCATGCGCCTACCGGGAGCGCCCACGCCATGGGAGCGCCCCATCGTCGACTGGTTGCGTGACCAGGCAGAGCGTGTGGGGGACCAGGACGCCACCGCCCGCTACGCCGCGCAGGCACAGGCCCTCGCGCAAGACGAGCAAAGAATGGAGCAGCGGCGGGCCGTGACGAAGCCGGCCGCGCGGACCACGGTCCCGCCGGCCTACCCGGCCGCCGCGCGTCGGCACGGACACACCGGCGTCGTGAGCGTGCGCGTGCGCATCGGGGCGGACGGTGTCCCGCTGCGCCCAGCCGTCGCGTCCAGTTCCGGCTACGCCAGCCTCGATCAGGCCGCACTGGACAGCGTGTCCGCCTCGCGCTTTCACCCTGCCAGGGACCGCGACGGCCTGGAAACGGAGTCCACGGTGCGGATCCCGTTCCGATTCGTTCTGGATCCCTGACAGCCCCACCATGCCGGACAGCGGTTGGTTCGTGAGCGGACGGGGACGCGCGATCGGGCTTTGTCCACGTTCGACGCGCCGTCCACCAGGGCCCCGCCTCAGTCCCTGCGCCCCCGCCGCTGCCAGTCGTCCCACACCGGCACCAGCGCCACCACCGTGAGCGCAACCGCCAGTGGCACCGTGAAGCCGTAGCCCAGGCGCTTGAAGCCGTAGGCGCCCACCACCCCGCCGCCCACGAAGGCGCCCAGCAGGCCGCCCAGCACGCGCATGCGGTCGCGGTCGGCGCGCACCACGGGCTGGGGCCCTTCGGCGCGGTTCCAGTACAGCAGCTTGCCGAGCTCGATGCCCAGGTCGGTCACCACGCCCGTCATGTGCGTGGTGCGGATGACCGCGTTCGACAGCTTGGTCACCACCGCGTTCTGCAGGCCCATGATGAAGCACAGCAGGGCCACGGTGGCCGGGATCAACAGGCCCTCGAAGCGCGCCAGCCAGGCGCCCATCAGCCCGAAGCACAGGATGAGCAGGGCCTCCAGCAGCAGCGGCAAGGCGTACTCGCTGGCCATGGCGCGCCGGCGCGCGAAATTGACCATCACCGCGCAGCACATGGCGCCCAGCAGGAAAGCCAGCACCGCCGCCAGCGCCGAGGCCACCAGCGCGCCCTCGCCCAGCACCAGGTGGTCGGCCATGGACGAGACCAGCCCGGTCACGTGCGAGGTGTACTGCCGCACGGCCAAAAAACCGCCCGCGTTGATGGCCCCGGCGACGAAGGCCAGCAGCAGCCCCACCTGCCGGTTGGCCGCCAGCGTGCGCTCGCGGCCGACAAGGAATCGCGCGTATTGGATGGGCATGGGAACACTCCGGGATCGCTGTCGTGGCCCCGATTGTCCCGCGCCCCCCGGCGCGCCTTCAGTTCTCGTGGACCAGGCGGTACAGGCCGACGTCGACGCGCCCGGCCAGGAAGCCGGCCTCGCAGTAGCCGAGGTAGTACTCCCACAGGCGCTTGAAGCGCGCGTCGAAGCCCTGGGCCTCGATGGCCGGCCACTCGGCCTGGAAGCGCCGCCGCCAATCGGCCAGCGTGCGCGCGTAGCTGTGGCCAAAGCGCAGTTCGGTGCTCAGACGCAGCCCCGCCTGGCGCGCCTGCTGCGCCATCCGCTCGGGCGAAGGCAGCATGCCGCCGGGAAAGATGCAGCGCTGGATGAAGTCCGGGTTGTCGCGGTAGCCCTCGAAACGGCGCTCGTCGATGGTGATCGCCTGCAACACGGCCACGCCGCCGGGCTTGAGCCGCTCGCGCAGCGTGGCGAAGTAGACCGGCCAATAGGCCTCGCCCACGGCCTCGATCATTTCGATGGAGACCACGCGGTCGTAGCGGCCCTCGACGTCGCGGTAGTCCTGCAGCCGCAGATCGACCCGATCGGCCACGCCCCAGGCGGCGGCGCGCTCGCGCGCGAAGGCCAGCTGCTCGGTCGAGAGCGTGACGCCCACCACCTCGGCGCCGCGCCGCGCCAGCGTGGCGGCCAGCGTGCCCCAGCCGCAGCCGATTTCGAGCACGCGCTGGCCCGGCCGCACGTCCAGCAGCCCGAGGATGCGCTCCAGCCGGCGCGCCTGCGCGGCCTCCAGCGAGTCCGCCGGCCCGTCGTACAGCGCGCTCGAGTACAGCATGCTGCCGTCCAGCCAGCGCTCATAGAAGCGGTTGCCCAGGTCGTAGTGGGCGGCGATGTTGTGGCGGCTGCCGCGCCGCGTATTGGCGTTGAGGCGGTGCAGCAGCCGCGCGAGCCAGCGCGCCGGCGCGGGCGCGGAGATGGCGCCGTCCAGCGCGGCCTCGTTCGCCAGCCCGAAGGACAGCAGGGCCACCAGATCGGGCGTGCTCCAGTCGCCGTCGCGGTACGACCAGGCCAGGCCCAGGTCGCCCTGCTGCAGCAGGCGCAGCAAGGGGCGCCAGCGGTGCAGGCGCAGCTCCGCGCTCGGGCCCGGCGCGGCGCCCTGCGCCTGCAGGCGCGCGCCGTCGGGCAGGGTCAGGAGCAACCGGCCGGCGCGCACGCGCGACAGCAGCCGGCGCAGCGGCGCCTGGCGCAGGCCCGAGGCGTCGCCGCTCAGGGTGGCCGCCGGCGCCGCCGGGGCCGCGTGGTGGGGGACGGGCCGCAAGGAAGGGGTGTCGTGGGACATGGGTGCTCGCGTCAGGAGGAAGAAGAATCGCCGGAGCGCACGACGCTCATGGCCTGGGCCGGCGGGGCCGGGCGCGGCCGCAGCCGCGCGCCCTTGCGCCACAGGTGCAGCGCTTCCCAGTGGATGCCGACGATCACCTTGAGCGTCAGCAGCGGGTAGGCGAAGAAGGTCCGCCACAGCGCGCCATCGCTGAGCGGCCGGCGCCGGGCGTCCAGCCGCGCGTGCAGCACGGCGGCGCCGCCGTCGCGGCGGTGCACGCCGACGCCGATGGACAGGCGCTCGCCCGGCGGCTCGATGCGGAAGCGGTACGCCAGCTCCATGTCCAGGAACGGCGACACGAACAGGCGCTTGTCGCAGCCTTGCTCGATCAGGCGCGCGCCGCGCTGCGCCTCGGGCACCTCGATCAGGTAGCTGTGGCGCTCGCCAAAGGTGTTGTTGACCTCATAGACGATGGCCTGCAAGCGCCCGTCCGGCGCGTCGCAGAACCACACGCTCAGGGGGTTGAAGGCATAGCCGAGCACGCGCGGCAGGGCCAGCAGGCGAATGGCGCCGCCCACCGGCAGGCCGGCCTCGCGCAGGCGCGCGTCCAGCTGGGCGCGCAGGCCCGCGGCGTCGTGGGCGCTGCCGTCGCCATGGTCCGAGGGCCACAGGCTGAACAGGTTGAAGCGCCCGACGGAAAACCAGCGCAGGCGCGCGTGCA
>NZ_MKSS01000255.1:0-9247 GCF_001897365.1 Hydrogenophaga sp. 70-12 | reverse complement strand
TCGGCCTGCGCGCCCAGGCCGATGAGGCCGAGGATGCTGTCGGCCGTGCGCAGCACCCAGGGCACGCCGACCTCGTCGCCCCAGAACAGGTACTCGCGCCGCCGCCGGCCGGCGAACTTGAGGCCAAAGGCGATGTTGTCGCGCACGAGCATGTCGCCGAAGGTGCGCGGGGTCTGGAAGGTGCGCGCCAGGCCCTGGGCCGCGAAGCGGTGCGGCGCCTGGCCCGCGAGGGAGCGGCCGCGCAGCGCCAGCCGGCCGCTGGTGGGCGGGGTGACGCCGGAGATGGCGTTGAAGAAGGTCGTCTTGCCGGCGCCGTTGGGGCCGATGATGCCGACCAGTTCGCCGGGCATGAAGCTGGCGCTGACCTGGTCGACCGCGGTGAGACCACCGAAGCGCACGGTGATGTCCTGGGCCACCAGCAGGGGCTGGGTCGAGCGCCGGGCCGCCCCAAGCTCGGCCGCGCCCCCTTGGGGGGCAGCGACCCGCGCAGCGGCGGAGCGTGGGGGCGCCATGTTCACCTCAGTAGACATGGCGCGCCTCCCGCTGTTTTTTCTCGCGCTGCTTGCGGCGCTCGGTCTCGCCGCTCAGGTCGTCCTTGGTTTGCGCCCACCAGGCCTTGCCGTCGCGCCACCAGCCCTTGAAGGTGTCGGCGCGCACCGAGGCCAGGCCACCCGGCAGGTACAGCACCGAGAGGATGAGCAAGAGGCCCAGCGACATCATGTAGACCTGCGGCACCTGCAGCCGCAGGGTCTCGGCCAGCACGCTGAAGACGATGGCCGCGATCAGCGGGCCCCACAGCGTCATGGCGCCGCCGATGAGCGCGATGAGCACGGTCTGGAAGCCGATGAAGGGGTTGAAGACGGTGTGCGGGTCGATGTAGGTCCAGCGAACGCTCATGGCCGCGCCCACGGCGCCGGCGATGGCCGCGGTGAGCGCGAAGCCGGCGGTTTTGACCAGGCGCGTGTTGACGCCCAGGGTCTGGGCGCGCTGCTCGTCGGCGCCGATGCCCATCATGGCCAGGCCGAAGCGCGTGCGGCGGATGGCGATGGACAGCGCCACCGCCAGCACCGCCAGCAGCAGCACGGTGAAGTAGATGGTGTCGCGCTCGGGCACCACCATGAGCACGCGGCCCACGGTGCCGGTGACGCTCTTCTCGAAGTAGCTGATGGCGTGGCGGATCAACTCCGTCATGCCGAAGGTGAGCACGGCGAAGTAGGTGCCGCGCAGGTGCAGCACGGCCGCGCCCATCACCACCGCCACCACGGCCGCGATGCCCGCGCCGGTCGCGATGGCCACCGGCCAGCTCAAGGTCTCCAGGCCGATGGCGCTGGTGTAGGCGCCGATGCCGAAGAAGGCCGAGGTGGCGAGCGAGAGGTAGCGCGTGCTGCCGCAGAACAGCGCCCAGCTCGAGGAGAGCGCGATGTACATCAGGCAGGTGAGCGCCATGGAGACCACGAAGTCGCTGGCGAAGCCGGGCAGGGCCACGGCCCAGCCGGTGAGGCCGAAGAGCACGAGCGCATCGCGGATGAGGAACTGTCTCGGGGTCATGCCTTGGCTCCGCCGGGCCGCCCCAAGGAGCCGAGAGCCCCCTCGGGGGGCAGCGAAGTACACGAAGTGACGAGCGTGGGGGTCATGCTTTTCTTGTCTTGCGCGAGAACAGGCCTTCAGGGCGCAGCAGCAGCACGCCGATGAACACGATGTAGCTCAGCAAGGCCTTGAGCGAGGGGTTGGTGAAGTGCATGCCGATGGCCTCGATGACGCCCAGCAGCAGGCCGCCCGCGAGCGCGCCGCCCATGCTGCCGAAGCCGCCGAGGGTGATGACGATGAGCGCCGTGACGGTGTAGGGCTCGCCCATCGAAGGGCTGATGGTGTAGGCCATGGACAGCAGGCAGCCGGCCACGCCCGACAGGCCCAGGCCGATGCCGAACATGAGCGGGTGCAGGCGCTTGGTATCGATGCCCACGAGCATCGCGCCAGTGGGCGACTGCATGAGCGCGCGCACGCCCTTGCCCAGCAGGGTGGTGCGCAGCAGCACGATGAGCGCGCCCGCGAACAGCAGGGCCAGGCCGAAGACCAGCAGCTTGTTCACCGCGAACTGGGCCTGCCCGCCGGGCAGCGGAATGGCGAAGGGTTGGGTGAGGTAGTCGTAGCCGCGCAGGTCGCCGCCCCAGATCCAGGAGATGGCGTTCTGCACGAAGAACATGAGGCCGAAGGCCACCATGAGGCCGCGCGCCTCGAACACGTCGAGGTTGGGCGAGGTGGCGGTGAGGCGGCGAAAGCACAGCCAGTGCACGGCCACGCCGATGGCCATGAGCAGCGCGAAGGAGACCGGGATCATCCACAGCGGCGAGAGGCCGAAGGTGGCGGCCGCCATCCAGGTGATGAAGGCGCCCACCATCAGGAACTCGCCGTGCGCGATGTTGAGGATGCGCATGAGCCCGTACTGCAGGTTCAGGCCCAGCGCGACGAGCGCGTAGATGCCCCCGGTGATGAGACCGGAGGCGATCAGTTCAAGCCAGGAAGAGAAGGACATTCGATGAATGAGGGGGAGTGATCCAGAACGCCGCGGAACCGGCTTTGCCGGGCCGCAGGCGTTGCCTCCTTGAGGGGGTGACGCGCCGCGGGCGCGGCGCGGGGGTGGTCTTATCTCCAGGCGGGCTTGTTCGGGTTCAGCTTGGCCGTGGCCACCTGCTGCGGCCACACCACCTCGAACTCGCCGTTCTGCCACTGGCCCACGGTGCCGGGCGTGCCCACGTTCTCGCTGCCCTGGAACCTGATGTCGCCCAGGATGGTTTTGTGCGTGGTGTTGGCCACGTAGTCGCGGATGGCCTTGCGGTCCAGGCCGTGCTGCTTGACGGCGTTGGTGAGGATCTCCATGCCGGCCCAGCAGGCGCCGCTGGCCCAACGGTCGGGTTCCTTCTTCTGGCTGGCCACGTGGGCGTCGAAGTAGGCCTTGGCACCGGGGCTGGTCTTGCTGTTCCACGAGCCCATGCCGAGCACGCCTTCGGCGCCGGCCGCGGTGATGACGTTCTTGTAGAGCGGGAAGGCCGTGCCCACCGAGGCGTAGAAGAATTTCGGGTTGAAGCCGATCTCCTTGGCCTGGCGGCTGGCAAGGATGGTGTCGGGCGGGTAGGTGAAGCCCACGAACGCGTCGGGGTTCTTGTCCTTGATGGCGCGCAGCGTGGGGCTGAGGTCCTTCACGCCGCCGGGGTAGCTGGTGTCCTGCACCAGGCTGATGCCACTGCCCTGCAGCGCCACCTTGAGGGCAGCGTAGTTCTCCAGACCGAACAGGTCGTCCACGTAAATGCAGGCCACGGTCTTGGCGCCGCTGGCCTTGAGCATGTCGACCAGGGCGTCGCACATGGGCTTGGGCTGCTGCAGCAACAGGAAGAAGTAGGGCAGCTTCAGGTCCACCAGCCGCTTGGACAGCGCGGTGGGCGCCAGGAAGGGATAGCCGAAGCGGTTGGCCAGCGGCGCGACGGCGAAGTTGGCGTTGGAGCCCCAGGGCGGCAGGATGAGGTCGACCTTGTCGCTGCCCATGAGTTTTTCGTAGGTGCGCACCACGGTCTCGACGTCGCTGCGGTCGTCGCTGCTGATGAGCTCGATCTTGCGGCGCACGCCTTTCACGTCCAGGCCGCCGGCGGCGTTCTGCTGCTCGGCCCAGAGCAGGAAGTTGGGTTCCTGGCTGGTCTGGGCGCCGCCCGTCCACGGGCCGGTGCGCGACATGCTGTAGCCCACGCGCACCGGCGCGCTTTGCGCCATCAGCTGCGGGGCGACCGCCATGGCGCCCACGGCGGCGGCGGTCTGCTGGATCATCACTCGGCGGTTGCTCATGGCCATGCTCGTCTCCTGGTGTTGGGGGTTGTCCTCGGACGCGGCCATGGTAGGAAATGCGCCCGCACGCCGCTGTACCGTGGACGCACTGTCCGCTTGACCAATCGCGCATGGGGGTGCGGGTTTACCCGCAATCCAACGCCCTCGCGGGACCTGAGACATCACGCAACAATGGCAGCCCCAGCCCGCCAACCCCGACCACCGTGAGCGATCCCACCCCGATGAGCACCGACGCCGTGGCGCCCGCCGAGCGCGCGGCGATCTGGCGCGAGTGGGTGTGGACGCACTTCGGCGGCCTGGACTCCGACCTCTACGGCGACACCGACTTCGAAGGCCACATGAGCGCCTCGCAGGCGGGCGACGTGGTACTGACGCGGCTGGAGGCCAACCGACACCGCGTGATCAAAAGCGGCCGCCAGGCGCGCGCGGGCGAGCGGCCCTACCTCAAGATCGTGGCGCCCTGGCGCGGCAGCGCGGGCGTGCAGCAATCGGGCCGCGAGGCCTGGGTGCGGCCCGGCGGCTGGGCCATCTACGACACCACCGACGCCTACACCGTGGCCAACCCCGAGCAGGTGGAGCACCTGATCGTGATGCTGCCCAAGGCCCAGCTGGCCGAGCGCGGCCTGGCGCTGGAGCCGCTGATGGCGAGGCAGTTCGGTGGCGTCTCGGGCATCGCACGCGTGGCGCTGGAGACCATGCGCACCACCTACCAGGAGCTGCCGGGCATGAGCGAGTCGGCCGCGCGCGGCGCGGGCGAGGCCATCGTGGAGCTGGTGCGGCTGTCGCTGCTGGAGCTGGCCGGGCGCGGCGACGGGCGCACGCAGCTGGAGGCGTTCCGCGACCGCATCCGCGTGCACATCGGCCGCCACCTGCGCGACCCCGGCCTGTCGCTGGACCACATCGCCAGCGCCATGAACTGCAGCAAGCGCCACCTGCACAAGGCCTTCAGCGCCGAGGACGACACCCTGGCCCAGTACATCCTGCGCCAGCGCCTGCAGGGCTGCATGCGCGAGCTGGGCGATGCGGCCAGCGCCACGCGCACCATCACCGAGATCGCGTTTTCCTGGGGCTTCAACAACACCGCGCACTTCAGCCGCGTGTTCCGCGAGCACACGGGGCGCACACCGTCGGACTACCGCGCCACGGCCCAGCGCGCGGGCTGAGCGAAGCGCTTCAGCGCGGCGCGCAGGCGCGCGCCACCTTCATCGCCAGCTGGTGCAGGGCCTGCCAGGGCTCGGCGGGCCAGTCGGGGAATTTCAGGCCCTTGACGATGCCGTCCACGGTGTGGGCGTCGTCCAGCCAGCGCGCCAGCTGCGCCGAGCCCAGCGTGGGCAGCACGCGCTCGACCAGCTTTTCCTTCACGCCCCAGACGCGGCTTTCGCGCAGGGCGATGGGCAGCGGGCGGCCGTCGTCCACCGCGCCGCGCACGCGGTTGAGCGTGCGGATGTCCTCGGCCAGCGCCCAGTGCACCAGCACGGGCGCCTCGCCCTCGGCCTGCAGGCCGTCGAGCATGCGCTGCACACGCGCCACTTGGCCGGCCAGCACGGCCTCGGCGAGCTTGAAGGCATCGAAGCGCGCCACGTTGAGCACGGCCGACTCGACCTGCTCGAAGCCCAGCTCGCCCTGTGGGTGCAGCAGCGCGAGCTTCTGGATCTCCTGGTGCGCGGCCAGCAGGTTGCCTTCGACGCGGTCGGCGAAGAAGGCCAGGGTGCGCTGGCCCTCCTCGCCCGCGGCCACGCGCTGGCCCTGGGCCTGCAGGCGCGTGGCGATCCACTGCGGCAGCGCCTTTCGGTCCACCGGGTCGACGCGCACGGTCACGCCGTGGGCGTCGAGCGCGGCGAACCAGGCGCTTTTCTGGGTGGCCATGTCCAGGCGCGGCAGCACCACCAGGGTGAGCGTGCTGTCATTGCCGTCGGCGGACTCGGCGAGCTGCTGCAGGGCGGCCGAGCCGTCCTTGCCGGGCTTGCCCGAGGGCACGCGCACCTCGACGATCTGCTTGTCGGCGAACAGGCTCAGCGACGCGCCGCTGGCCAGCACCGCCGACCAGTCGGCGTGCGCGCCGGCCATGGTGTGCACGGTGCGCTCGGTGTAGCCCTGGGCGCGCGCGGCGGCGCGGATGGCGTCGCCCGCTTCCTGGATCAGCAGCGGCTCGTCGCCGTGCAGGGTGTAGAGGCTGCGCAGGCCCTTCTGGAGCTGGGCCTGGAGCTGGTTCGCGGCGAGCTGCATGCCGTCAGAGCTGGCGCACCGACGCGAGGCGGCGGATCACCTGCTGCGCGATGTCGGTGGTCATGTCGCGGTAGAGCATCTGCTCTTCGGCGTCCTTGGCGAGCACCACGGTTTCGTTGAAGCTCAGGTCGCGCTCAAGCAGCAGCTCGCTGTCGTCGATGAGCATGCGCTCCTCGCGCGTGCGCAGGTTGAAGCGAAAGCGCACGCGCAGCTGCAGTTCGCGCACCTGGCCGGCGGCCGTCTGGCCCACCACCACGCGCTCGCGCTGGTCCACCTGGGCGGTGAGGATCACCGGCGGCAACGGGTTGCCGTCCACGCGCAGGCCGTTGACCTGCATCTCGCGGCGCAGTTGCGCGGTCACGTAGCCGGCCACGCCGGTGAGCTGCACGGCGTCGAACGCGAAGTGCGGCGCCTCGCGCAGCTTGAAGCCGCAGGCCGGCAAGGCCAGGGCCGCCGCACCACCGAGCAGGAGACGCCTGTTCATGGTCACACCACCACGTTGACGAGGCGGCCCGGCACCACCACGACCTTCTTGGGCGCGGCGCCGGCCGCCTGCTTGACGAAGGCCTCGCTGGCGAGCGCGGCGGCCTCGATGGCGGCCTTGTCGGCGCTGGCCGGCACGGTGACGCTGCCGCGGTGCTTGCCATTGATCTGCAGCACGAGTTCGATCTGATCGCGCTGCAGCGCGGACGCGTCGGCCTGCGGCCAGGGCGCGTCCAGCAGTTCGCCGCCGTGCGCGGCGTAGCCGAGCTCGGTCCAGAGCGTGTGCGCGATGTGCGGCGTGGCCGGGTACAGGCAGCGCAGCAGGATGCCGAAGCCCTCGGCGGCGGCGGCCTCGTCGCCCGCGCCCTCGGGCGTGAAGCCCTCCAGCGCGTTGAGCATCTTCATGGCGCCCGAGACCACGGTGTTGTATTGCATGCGCTGGTAGTCGTAGTCCACCTGCTTGAGCACGGTGTGGATCTCCAGTCGCAGCGCCTTGGCGGCCTTGGACAGCGAGGCCTGGCCCACGCCCGCGGCCAGCGCGCCCTGCGTGGTGCCGGATGGGCCCTGCGCCTGGCGCTTGTGGCCGTAGCCCCAGACCCGGCGCAGGAAGCGGTAACTGCCCTCCACCGCGGCATCGTTCCACTCCAGCGTGGCCTCGGGCGGCGCGGTGAACATGGTGTACAGGCGCGCGGTGTCGGCGCCGTACTTCTCGATCAGGTCCTGCGGGTCGACGCCGTTGTTCTTGGACTTGGACATGGTGCCCACGCCCTCGTAGTCGATGGGCGTGCCCACGGGCAGGTCACCCACGGCGTTCTTCAGCTTCGCGCCGACGATCTTGCCGCCCTCGTCAAGCACGTTGTCCACGTCGTGCGGCCAGAAGTATTCCTTGGCGCCCTTGTCGGTTCGGCGGCTGTAGATGTGGTTGAGCACCATGCCCTGCGTGAGCAGGTGGGTGAAGGGCTCGTCCACCGTGACCAGGCCGAGGTCGCGCATGACCTTGGTCCAGAAGCGCGCGTACAGCAGGTGCAGGATGGCGTGCTCGATGCCGCCGATGTACTGGTCCATGCCGCTGCCGCCGGTGGCCCGCTTCTGGTCGCGCATCCAGTAGGCCGTGCCCTCGGCCACCATGCGCTCGCTGTTCTTCGGGTCGCAGTAGCGCATGAAGTACCAGGACGAGTCCACGAAGGTGTCCATGGTGTCGGTCTCGCGCCGCGCCGCGGCGCCGCACACCGGGCAGACCACGCCGGCGTGAAAGCCCTCGTGGTGGTTGAGCGGGTTGCCGCTGCCGTCGGGCACGCAGTCCTCGGGCAGGACCACGGGCAGGTCCTTCTCGGGCACGGGCACGGCGCCGTGTTCGGGGCAGTGGATGATGGGGATGGGCGTGCCCCAGTAGCGCTGGCGGCTGATGCCCCAGTCGCGCAGGCGCCAGGTGGTTTTCTTCTCGCCCAGGCCCTGGGCGGCCAGCGCCTCGGCGACCTTGTCGACGGCGGCCTGGTAGCCCAGGCCATCGAGGAAGCCGCTGTTGACGCAGACGCCGCGCTGCTTGTCGCCGTACCACTCCTGCCAGGCGTCGGCGCTGAAGCTTTCGCCCTCGACGGCCACCACCTGCGGGATCGCCAGGCCGTACTTCCTGGCGAAGGCGAAGTCGCGCTCATCGTGTGCGGGCACGCCCATGACGGCGCCGTCGCCGTAGCCCATGAGCACGTAGTTGCCGACCCACACCGGCACGGCCGCGCCGGTGATGGGGTGGGTGACGCTCAGGCCGGTGGGCAGGCCTTCCTTCTCTTTCAGCGCCAGCTCGGCCTCGGTGGTGCCGCCCTTCTTGCATTCCTCGATGAAGGCGGCGAGCGCCGGATCGCTGGCGGCCGCGTGCGTGGCCAGCGGGTGCTCGGGCGCCACGGCGCAGAAGGTGACACCCATGATGGTGTCGGCGCGCGTGGTGAACACGTAGAGGCGGCCGTCGCCGATGAGGGCGCCGCTGGCGTCCCGGATCTGGTGCGGGAAGGCGAAGCGCAGGCCCTCGCTCCTGCCGATCCAGTTCTCCTGCATCAGGCGCACCTTGTCGGGCCAGCCGCTGAGCGTGGCCTTGGGGTTGCCAATCTGCACGTGGTCGAGCAGTTCGCCCGCGTAAGCGGTGATGTTGAGGTAGTAGCCCGGGATCTCGCGCTTCTCGACCAGCGCGCCGGTGCGCCAGCCGCGGCCGTCGATGACCTGTTCGTTGGCGAGCACGGTGTGGTCCACCGGGTCCCAGTTCACCACCTGGGTCTTGCGGTAGGCGATGCCCTTTTCCAGCATCTTGAGGAACAGCCACTGGTTCCAGTGGTAGTAATCGGGCGAGCAGGTGGCAACCTCGCGACTCCAGTCGATGGCCAGGCCCATGGCCTGCATCTGCCGCTTCATGTAGGCGATGTTGTCGTAGGTCCACTTCGCGGGCGGCACCTTGTTCTTGATCGCCGCGTTCTCGGCCGGCAGGCCGAAAGCGTCCCAGCCCATGGGCATGAGGACGTTGTAGCCCTTCATGCGCAGCTGGCGCGTGAGCATGTCGTTGATGGTGTAGTTGCGCACGTGGCCCATGTGCAGCTTGCCGCTGGGGTAAGGCAGCATGGAGCAGGCATAGAACTTGGGCTTGCCGGCGTCTTCGGTGACGCGGTAGGCGTCGCGGGCGGTCCAGTGGGCCTGCGCGGCGCGCTCGACGTCTTGGTGG
>NZ_MKSS01000254.1:1734-2692 GCF_001897365.1 Hydrogenophaga sp. 70-12 | reverse complement strand
CCTGATCCGCGAGGGGTGTGTGAAGGTTGAACAGCCAATTTTCGAGACTGCATGGCGGCGTATATCTCGCCCACCATCACCCAAAAAGTAATACGTCCGCTGGTCCAGTTTTTTCCCCACAAACGTGTAGCTGCCGATGGCGCCGCAGGCCCCTTTCACGCCGCCGCCGCCCGCGGCGCCGGCCGCGCCTCGCGGATCGGCAGGTGGATGAGCGCCGCGCCCACGGCCAGCACGATGTCCACGTACCAGACCCAGTCGTAGGAACCCGTGGCCTCGAAGACGCGCCCGCCCAGCCAGGCGCCGAGGAAGCCGCCCACCTGGTGCGTGAACATCACCGCGCCGAACAGCATGGCCATGTTGCCCGTGCCGAAAAACTTGGCCACCAGCCCCACCGTGGGCGGCACCGTGGACAGGAAGCTCAGGCCCATCACGGCCGCGAACACCAGCAGCACCGCCTCCGTCTTGGGCGCCAGCAGGAACACCAGCACCGCCAGGGCGCGCGTGGCGTAGACCAGGGCCAGCAGCGACTTCATGCGCCAGCGCCCCACGGCCCAGCCCATGGCCAGGCTGCCCACGATGTTGAACAGGCCGATGACGCCCAGCGCCCAGGCGCCCACCGGTGCCGGCAGGCCGCAGGCCGCCACCACGCCCGGCAGGTGCGTGGCCAGGAAGGCCACGTGGAAGCCGCAGACGAAAAAGCCGGCGGCGAGCATGAGGTAGTCGCGGTGCCGCAAGGCGCGCTGGAGCGCCTCGCGCGCCGGCAGCGCCGCCGGGGCGGCGGCCTGGGCCGCGCCGCTGGGCCCGCCGCGCAGCACCCAGGCCGCCGGCAGCGCCAGCAGTGTGATGAAGGCCAGCGCCTGCAGGGCCCCCACCCAGCCCAGGCTGGCCGTGAGCCCGGCCGCGATCGGCGCCATCACGAACTGGCCGAAGGAGCCGCCGGCGTTGACGACGCCCGTGG
>NZ_MKSS01000254.1:0-1726 GCF_001897365.1 Hydrogenophaga sp. 70-12 | reverse complement strand
CAGCACCGAGGGCCCCGCCATGCCCGCCCCGCCCGCCGCCAGGATGCCCAGCGCGAAGATCAGGCCCAGCGTGGTCGTCATGTAGGGCGTGAGGAAGGTGCCCGCGGCCACCAGCAGTACGCCGATCAGCAGCACGCGGCCCGCGCCCACGCGGTCGGCGAAGGCCCCCGCGAAGGGCTGCGTGAGGCCCCACCACAGCTGGCCGAAGGCGAAGGCCAGGCTGATGCTGCCCACGCCCAGGCCGGTGGCCGTGTTCAGGGGCGACAGGAAAAAGCCCATGGTCTGGCGCGTGCCCATGGTGAGCGCGAAGGCGCCGGCCGCCGCCAGCAGCACCAGCCACCACAGGCGGGCGCGGGGTTCACTCGTTGTCATGGTGGGGCTCCGCGCCGTCCAGCAGCGCCAGGGATTGATCGATGAGGGCGTGCAGCGCGACCACGCGCGCCGCGCCCAGGCGTTGGTTCACCGTTTCCTGCGCCGCGCGCCAGCGGCGCTGCGCCTCGGCGCGCTTGGCCTGGCCCTCGGGCGTGGCCTGGATCAGCCAGCTGCGCGCGTCCGGCCCGGCGGCCTGCTCCACCCAGCCCGCGTCGATGAGCGGGCGCAGGTTGCGCGACAGCGTGGACGCGCTCATGTGCATCTGCTGCGCCAGCTCCACCGCGCGGATCGGCCCGAGCTTGGCGATGTAGGACAGCAGCGAGTACTGCGTGATCTTCAGGCCGGACTTGCCGACCTCGGCGTCGTACAGCGCGCCCACGGCGCGCACCAGTTGGCGCAGCTTGAGGTTGGTGCACCCCTGCGGCTTGGGCGGCGCGGATGACACGGCGGCGACAGTCGACATGGCAACGATTGTATCTACAATTCATGCATATACAACCTTCACGGAGCGACCGATGAGCGACACCCTGCAACGCTGGCTGGACGAGGAAAAGGCCGTGCTCGAGGCCATGGCCAAAGGGCCGGGCGCGGGCGTCTCCACGCCGCAGCAGGTCGCGGGCAAGAGCGGCCTGGAGCTGATGCAGGCCATGCTGCGCGGCGAGCTGCCCTTCCCGCCCATCGCGGCCACCATGGACTTCAACCTGGTGGCCGTGGCCGACGGCATGGCCACCTTCCAGGGCGCGCCGCTGGCGCGCCACCTCAACCCCATGGGTTCGGTGCACGGTGGCTGGTTCGCCACCCTGCTCGACTCGGCCCTGGGCTGCGCCGTGCACACCAAGATGCCGCCGGGCCGGGCCTACACCACGGCCGAGCTGGGCGTGAACCTGGTCAAGGCCCTCACGCCCAAGGTGCAGCGCGTGCGGGCCATCGGGCAGGTGATCCACGCCGGCCGCCAGCTCGCCACCGCCGAGGCCCGCCTGGTAGGCCCGGACGGCACCCTGTACGCGCATGCCACAACGACCTGCCTGGTCTTCGAGGCTCGGTGACAATCGACCCCATGCGACTCCTCCACACCATGCTGCGCGTGGGCAACCTCCAGCGCTCGATTCACTTCTACACGAACGTGCTCGGCATGAAGCTGCTGCGCACCTCCGAGAACCCCGAGTACAAGTACTCGCTGGCCTTCCTGGGCTTCGAGAGCAACCCGGCGCAGGCCGAGATCGAGCTCACCTACAACTGGGGCGTGGAGCAGTACGAGATGGGCACGGCCTACGGCCACATCGCCCTGGGCGTGCCCGACGCCTACGCGGCCTGCGAGAAGATCAAGGCCGCGGGCGGCCAGGTCACGCGCGAG
>NZ_MKSS01000253.1:0-9984 GCF_001897365.1 Hydrogenophaga sp. 70-12 | reverse complement strand
GGTCCACCTCCAGGTAGGCCTGCAGGCCCTCGCGCTGCAGGTTGCCGGCCACGTCGGCCAGCTCGGGCCGCTGCGCCAGGGCCTGCAACAGGCGCTCGCTCCACTCGGCCAGCAGCGCGCCGTCGGGCGAACTGAGGGTGAACTGGTACTGCGTGCGGCTGATGCGGTCTTCCATGCCCAGCTCCTGCACCGGCTGGAACCAGGCCTGGATGCCGCCCACGCCACGCGCACGCTCGCGCAGGCGGTCGATCAGCTCGCCGGCCGAGACCGAGCGTTGCGCGTGCGGCGCCAGCGTGATCAGCATGCGCCCGCTGTTGAGCGTGGCGTTGCTGCCGTCCACCCCTATGTAGGAGGCGATGCTCTGCACCGGCGCTTCGGCCAGCAGGGCTTCGGCCAGCGCGCGCTGGCGCTCGGCCATGGCGCCGAAGGACACGCTCTGCGGCGCCTCGGTCACCACCTGGATCGCGCCCGCGTCCTGCACCGGGAAGAAGCCCTTGGGCACGGCCAGGTAGAGCAGGCCGGTGAGCAGCAGCGTGGCGGCCAGGGCCAGCAGGGCCAGCGGTTGGCGCGCGAGCACCCAGTCGAGCGCGTGGCCGTAGCGCTCGATGGTTCCGCTCAGCCAGTCGCGCTGCTCGCCGTGCGCGGGCGGGCGCGGCAGCAGGCGCGCGGCCATCATGGGCGTGAGCGTGAGCGAGACCACCAGCGAGATGGCGATGGCCACGGCCAGGGTGACGGCGAACTCGTGGAACAGGCGGCCCACCACGTCGGCCATGAACAGCAGCGGGATCAGCACCGCCACCAGCGAGACCGTGAGCGAGACCAGGGTGAAGCCGATCTCGCTGGCGCCCTTGAGCGCTGCCTCCATGGGCCCCGCGCCCTGCTCGCGGTGGCGCGCGATGTTCTCCAGCATGACGATGGCGTCGTCCACCACGAAGCCGGTGGCGATGGTCAGCGCCATCAGGCTCAGGTTGTTGAGCGAGTAGCCCAGCAGCAGCATGGCCGCGAAGGTGCCGACCAGCGACAGCGGCACGGCCACGCTGGGGATGAGCGTGGCCGCCGGCGTGCGCAGGAAGACAAAGGTGACCAGCACCACCAGCGCGATGGCGAACAGCAGCTCCTTCTGCACGTCGCGCACCGAGGCGCGGATGCTCTCGGTGCGGTCGGACACCACCTGCACCTTCACCGTGGCCGGTAGCGTGGCGGTGAGCTGCGGCAGCAGCGCGCGCACCTGGTCGGCCACGGCGATGACGTTGGCGCCGGGCTGGCGCTGGATGTTGAGCAGCACGGCCGGCGCCAGGCCGCAGCCGCCGGCCGGCTGGCCTTCGGCGCAGGCCATGCCGGCCCAGGCGGCCAGGAAACGGTCCTCGGCGCCCTCTTCCACCTGGGCCACGTCGGCCAGGCGCAGCGGCGCGCCGTCGCGCCAGGCCACGATCAGGCGCCGGTACTCGGCCACCGAGCGCAGCTGGTCGTTGGCGTCGAGCATGGTGCTGCGCAGCGCGCCGTCGAAGCTGCCCTTGGGCTGGTTGTTGTTGGCGGCGGCGATGGCCGCGCGCAGCTCCTCCAGCGTGAGGCCGTTGGCCGCCAGCGCGCGGCTGTTGGCCATCACGCGGATGGCTGGGCGCTGCCCGCCCGCCAGGCTGACCAGGCCGACCCCGGGCAGGCGCGAGAGCTGGCCCGCCATGCGCGTGTCCACCAGGTCGACCACGCGCGGCAGCGGCAGGGTCTCGGACGAGATGGCCAGGGTGAGGATGGGCACGTCCGCGGGGTTCACCTTGCGGTAGATCGGCGGCGCCGGCAGGTCGGACGGCAGCAGGCTGTTGGCGCTCTGCAATGCGGCCTGCACGTCCTGCTCGGCCACGCCCAGGTCCACCTCCAGCGCGAACTTCAGGGTGATGACCGAGGCGCCGCCCGAGCTGGTGGACGACATCTGCGCCAGGCCCGGGATCTGGCCGAGCCGGCGCTCCAGCGGTGCGGTGACGGTGCGCGCGGTGACGTCGGGACTGGCGCCGGGCTGGAAGGTGAAGACCTGGATGACCGGGTAGTCCACCTGCGGCAGCGCCGATACCGGCAGCTGGCGCCAGGCCAGCAGGCCGGCGATCAGCACCGCCAGCATCAGCAGCGAGGTCGCCACCGGTCGCAGGATGAAGGGGCGCGAGAGGGAGGGCGTGGACATTTCAGTGGCTCCGTCGCTCGTGGGTGCCGCGGAACCGGCTTTGCCGGTCCGCAGGCGCCGCCCCCTTCAGGGGGTCGCGCGAAGCGCGGCGGGGGTGTTTCATACGTCAGCGCGGGGCGGCGTCCGGCGCGAGCGGTGAGTTCGCCGGCAGCTCGGTGGCCTGCACCACCTTCACCGCGCGGCCTTCCTCCAAACGGTCCAGGCCTTCGAGCACCACCGGTTCGCCCTCGGCCAGGCCCTTCGTCACCACGGTGCGCCCGCCGCTGGCCGGGCCCAGCACGAGGTCGCGCACGCGGGCCTTGTTGTCGGCGATGACGTAGACATAGCTGCCGCGCGAGCCGTGCTGCACCGCGTCGGTGGGGATGGTCACCGCGCCGGGCAGCTGGCGCAGCGCCAGGCGCACGTTGACGAACTGGTTGGGAAAGAGCGCGTCGTCCGCGTTCTCGAAGCGCGCCTTCAGGCGCAGCGTGGCGGTGGCGGCGTCGATCTGGTTGTCCAGCGTATCGAGGCGGCCGACGGCCAGGCGCTGGCGGTTGTCGCGGTCCCAGGCCTCGACCACGGGTGGGGTCTTGTCCGCGTGCGCGGCGCGCACGTCGGCCACCTGGGGCTCGGGCACGCTGAAGAGCACGGCCACGGGCTGCGTCTGCGTGAGCGTGAACAGGCCGTTGGCGTCGTTGGCGGCGATCAGGTTGCCGGCGTCCACCCGGCGCAGGCCCACGCGGCCCGCGATGGGCGCCTCGATGCGGGTGTAGGAGAGCTGCAGCCGCGCGTTGTCCACCTGCGCCTGGTCGGCCTTGAGCGTGCCGCGCAGTTGCTGCACCAGCGCGGCCTGGCGGTCCAGCTGCTGGCGGGCGATGGCGTCGCGCGTGAAGAGCTGCTCGTAGCGCGCGAGTTCGCTCTCGGCGTTGCGCAGCTGGGCCAGGTTCTGCTGCTGCTGGCCCTGCGCCTGGGCCAGCGCCACGCGCAGCGGTTCCGGGTCGATCTCGGCCAGCAGCTGGCCGCGCGCCACGCGCTGGCCTTCGCGCACCAGTACGCGGGCCAGCTGACCCGCGACGCGGCTGCGCACCACCACGGTGTTGTAGGGCGCCACGGTGCCAACGGCGCGCGCCTGCACGGTGAAGTCTTCGGTGCGGGCCGGCTCCACGCGCACCGCCACCGGGCCGCGCCACTGGCTGGGCGCCGGCGGCGGCGTCTGCGGAGGGCGCAGCAGAAACCACCAGGCCGCCGCGCCCCCGGCCAGCAACAGTCCCAGCCAGAGCAGGCCGCGCGCCCAGGAACGGTGAGACGGGGGCGCGGGCGTTCGATCGGATTCGGGCATGGGAACAGCGTGGAAAGCGCGGGCGGCGCGGCGCGCGCGAGGCGCCGCGGGGCGCGTCGGGGGGGTATCGCGGCAAATGATAGCCAGTCGCAACAACACCGACCTGAAAGACCCGGCCGCGCGGGCGCCCTCGCCGCGGCCGCGCGCGGGGGCACCGGGCCCTTCAGCGGGAATGGCCGAGCAGGTGGTCGCGAAACGCCAGTGCGATCGGGGACAGGCGCTTGCCGGCCAGGTGCACGATGCTCCATTGCGAGGCGATCGGAAAACCCTGCACGTCGAGCACCACCACGCCGTGCTCGCGCGAGTGGCCGTGCAGCGCGTGCTGCGACACCACGCCCAGCCCCAGCCCACCGGCCACCGCCTCCTTGATGGCCTCGTTGCTGCCCAGCTCCATGCGCACGTCCGGCACGAAGCGCTCGGCCCGGAAATGCCGGTCGCTGGCCATGCGCGTGCCCGAGCCGCGCTCGCGCAGGATGAAGCGCTGCTCGGCCAGCGCGCGCAGCGCCAGGCCCTGGCCGCGGGCCAGCGGGTGGCGCGAGGCGGCGATCACGACCAGGGGATTGGCCATGAACACCTCGCCCTCGACCGCGAGGTCCGCGGGTGGCATGGACATGATGTAGAGGTCGTCGAGGTTCTCGCGCATGCGCTGCACCACGCCGTCGCGGTTGAGCACCTCCAGCGCGACGTCGATGGCGGGGTGCTTGTGGCAGAAACGCCCCAGCAGGCGCGGCACGAAGTACTTGGCGGTGCTCACCACCGAGACCTTCAGCCGGCCGCGCGCCAGGCCCTTGGTGGCCGCCACCTGCTGCCCGAAGCTGTCCCACTCGCGCACCATGGCGCGCGCGGTCCGGGCCAGGTCGAGCCCGGCCGGCGTGAGGTGCACCTTGCGACCGATCACCTCGTACAGCGGCAGGCCCACGGCCTCGCCGATCTCGCGCAGCTGCATGGAGGCGGTGGGCTGGGTCACGTGCATGGCCCGCGCGGCGCCGCTCACGCTGCCGGTTTCGTGCAGGGCGAGAAACAGGCGCAATTGCCGAAAACTCACATTCATAGACTTTTTCCTATGTGAACGCTCGGATAAATCGATTTTACGAAGCACTCGCCATTGCCTAGCATGCCGGCCAACCTGGAGCTTCCCCATGACCGGCCTGCTGGACCCCGCGATCCTGTTCTTCGTTTTCGGCGTACTCGCCGGCGCGCTGCGCTCCAACCTGGAGATCCCGCCCGCCATCGGCAAATTCCTCTCGCTCTACCTGCTGATGGCGCTGGGCCTCAAGGGCGGCTTCGCGTTGGCCGCCGCGGGCCTCACGCCGGCCATGCTCGGCAGCCTGGCCGCGGCGCTGTTCATGGCCTTCCTGGTGCCCGCGCTGGGGTATGCCTTCCTGCGGCACCGCGTCTCCCACTTCGACGCCGCCGCCGTGGCCGCGGCCTACGGCTCGGTCAGCGCGGTGAGCTTCGTCGCCGCCACGCAGCACCTGGAGAACCTGGGGCTGGCGCCGGGCGGGCACATGACCGTGGCCATGGTGCTGATGGAGTCGCCCGCGATCCTGATGGCGGTGCTGCTGGCCAACGCCGCGCGCCACGCCTCGCGCGCGACGATCGTGGTCGGGGCCGGGCAGGCCGCCCTGTCGCCGGGGGCCGGCGGCACGCCGCTGCGCGGCCTCCTGCGGGAGTCCTTCACCGACGGCGCGCAGCTCCTGCTGCTGGGCTCGCTGGTGGTGGGCTGGGTCAGCGGTGACGCGGGCCGGGCCGTGATGCAGCCCTTCGCGGGCGACCTGTTCAAGGGCTTGCTGGCCTTCTTCCTGCTCGACATGGGCTTGCTCGTGGCGCGCAATTTCGCCGACGCGCGGCGCGCCTCGCCGGTGCTCATCGCCTATGCGGTCCTGGGCCCGCTGACGCACGCGGCCATCGCCCTCGCCCTGGCGCGCCTGCTCGGCCTGCCGCCGGCCGACACGGCCCTGCTGATGGTGCTGAGCGCCAGCGCGTCCTACATCGTGGTCCCCGCCGTGCTGCGGCACGCCGTGCCCGAGGCCAACCCCTCGCTCTACCTGGGCCTGTCGCTGGGCCTGACCTTCCCGCTCAACATCCTGCTGGGCATCCCGCTCTACACCTGGCTGGCGACGGCGCTCTGAGGCGGCGCCTCAGCCCAGGCCGCCGCCGCGCACCCAGGCGGCGCGCGCGGCGATGGCGGCGCGCTCTTCGGGGCCGATCCGATCGAGGTGCCTGATCTGCGGCGCCAGCCGCGGGTGCGCCGCGAAGCGCGCCGCGTGGCGCACCAGGAAGTCCCAATACAGGGTGGTGAACGGGCAGGCACGATCGCCCGTGCGCTGCCCGGGGTCGAAGCGGCAGCCGCGGCAGTGGTCGCTCATGCGCTCGATGCAGCGGCCGGTGGCGATGTAGGGCTTGCTGGCGAGCAGGCCACCGTCGGCGTACTGGCTCATGCCCAGCGTATTGGGCAGTTCGACCCACTCGACCGCGTCCACGTAGACGCTGAGGTACCAGGCATGCACCTGCTTCGGCTCCACGCCGTACAGCAGCGCGAACAGGCCGGTGACCATGAGGCGCTGGATGTGGTGCGCATAGCCGTGGCGCAGCGTCTGCCCGATGGCATCGGACAGGCAGCGCATGGGCGTGTCGCCGCTCCAGTACCAGGCCGGCAGCGCCAGCCGCGCGTCCAGCGCGTTGTGGTCGGCGTACGCCGGCATCTTCAGCCAGTAGACGCCGCGCACGTACTCGCGCCAGCCCAGGATCTGGCGGATGAAACCCTCGGCCGAGGCCAGGGGCACGCGCCCCGCGCGCCAGGCGCCCTCGGCGGCGGCGACCAGTTCGCGCGGATGGAGCAGCTTGAGGTTGAGCGCCGCCGAGAGCTGCGCGTGGTAGAGCCAGGGCTCGCCGCCCCACATGGCGTCCTGCCAGTGGCCGAAGTGCGCCAGGCGCTCGTCGATGAACTGGTGCAGCGCCTGCAGCGCCTGCGCGCGCGTCACGGGCCAGCCGAACGGCTCGGCCTGACCGGGATGCTCGCCGAAGCGGGCGCGCACCAGCGCGATCACCTCCGCGGTGAGCGCGTCGGGTTCGAAGCGCGCGGGCGGCGGCAGGAAGCCCGGGCCCTGCGTGCCGAAGGCCGACCGGTTCTCGCTGTCGAGGTTCCAGACGCCGCCGCAGGGGCCGTCGCCGTCCATGAGCACGCCGTGTTCTCGCCGCATCTCGCGGTAGAAGGTCTCCAGGCGCAAGGTCCGCCGCCCGCGCGCGTGCCGGGCGAAACGCTCGGCGCTGCAGAAGAAGTGCCGGTCCTCCAGCAGATCGAGCGGCGTGTCGCCCACCGCCAGGCGCAGCGCCTGCAGCACCCGCCAGTCGCCCGGCCAGGTGAGCCGCACGCGCTGCGGGCGCCAGCGCACGAGCGCCTCGCCCAGCGCATCGGCCAGGCCGCCTTCGCGCAGGGTTTCGTAGTCGAGCGGCAGGCCCCGCTCGCGCAGCGCGGCCGCGAAGTGCCGCCTCGCGGCCAGGAACTGCACGATGCGTTGCTGGCTGCTCCAGACGTGCGTGCTCTCTTCGGTGGCCTCGCACATCCACACGCGGTCGCGCGCGGCGTCGAAGCCATCGAAGGCGCTGCTCTGGGGGTCGAGTTGGTCGCCGAGCACGACGACCAGGTGGCGGCACGGGGGGCTCATCCCGCGCACCTTACACGGCGCCCGGCGGTGGTTCAGCCCCGCCCGCGAAACACCGGTGGCCGCCGCTCGATGAAGGCGCGCATGCCCTCGGCGAAGGACTCGCCGTCGATCAGCTCAGCCTGGCGCTCGCGCTCCAGCGCCAGCTGCTGCATCAGGTGGTTGCGCTCGCTGGCCGCGAACAGCGCGCGGGTCTCGGCGATGGCGTGCCCCGGCAGCGCGGCCAGGCGCCTGGCCAGGGACCAGGCTTCCTGGGCCAGCGCGGCGTCGTCCACGCAGGCCCAGATCAGGCCCCAGTCGGCCGCGCGCGGCGCGTCCAGCTTGTCGCCCAGCAGCGCCAGGCCGAGCGCGCGCGCGCGGCCGACGGCGCGCGGCAGCGCCCAGCTCGCGCCCATGTCGGGCACGGCGCCCAGCGCGGGCACGAAAGGCAGGTAGAAGTAGGCCGAGCGCGCGGCGATCACCAGGTCGGCCGCCAGGGCCAGGCCCACGCCGCCACCCGCCGCCACGCCGTTGACGGCGCAGACCACCGGCACGGGCAGGGACCGCAGCTCGGCCACCAGGGGGTTGCCGGTCTGGTCCAGCATCTGGCCCACCTGCGTGCCCAGCGAGCCGCGCGAGGCGTCCTTCGCGCGTTCGCTGAAGTCGTTCAGGTCGGCGCCCACGCAGAAGGCGCGACCGGCGGCGGTAAGGATGAGGGCGCGGATGGACCGGTCCTCGCGCACGCGGCGCAAGGCGTCCAGCGCGCCCTGCTGCAGCGCGGGGCTGAGGGGGTTGAGGCGATCGCCTTCGTTGAGGGTCAGCGTGGCGATGCCTTCGCGTGACTCGAACAGGACGGCTGGCTTCATGGCGGTGTCTCCCGGGCGTGTTCCTTGAAGTAGGTGCGCACCACATCACCGTCCAGGCGCAGCGCGTGGCAGCCGCCCAGCGGCGAGTGGCGTTGGGTGGCAACGGCCTCGGCATCGGCGAATTCGCCGCTGGCCCACAGCACCTGGAAGGCCGTGCTGGCCAGGGTCGGCAGCAGCTCGGTCATGTGGGTGCAGCCCGCCGTGCCGCGGAACAGGCGCTTGACCGCCAGGGTGAAGCCCGGCTCGATGCGCAGGCCCACGAGCTGTCGGTAGGCCGCCTCGACCCCGCGGCAGTCCGCGTAAGGCGCGTGGTCGCTGGACACGCGGGCGTCGACGATGCGGCGCTCGCGGTCGATGGTCAGGCGCACGCGCATCTGGTGGATGGCCTGGCCCGCCGGCACCGCGCGGTGCACCAGCTGCAGCGGCTGCGGCTTGGTGTCGATGAGCAGGCCGTCGAGGTCGATCAGGCCATCCTCGCGCTCAAAGGCCTCGCATTGGACGCGCCGCAGGTGCAGCGGCCGGCGCCCGCTCATCGCACCGCCTGCGCGGCGTGCACCACGCCGGCCGCGCACAGGGCCTCGATGTCGGCGCACGCGTAGCCGGCCCGCGCCAGCAGCGCGCGCGTGTCGGCGCCCACCACAGGCGCGCGCGTCGGCAGCTGCGCGGGCGTGCGGTCGAAGCGCGGTGCGGGCGCAGGCTGCACCGCGCCGTCCTCGCCGCGCACGAAGGTGCCGCGCGCGGCGTTGTGCGGGTGCGCGGGCGCCTCCGCCATCGACAGCACGGGCGCGAAGCAGGCGTCCGTTCCCTCCAGCAGCGCGCACCAGGCGTCGCGCGTGCGGGTGCGGAACAGCGTTTCCAGCTTCTGACGCAATGCGGGCCATTCGCCGGCCGCCCACTGGCGCTGGAAAGCCGGGTCCTCGATGCCGCAGCGTTCGAGCAACTGGCGGTAGAACTGGGGCTCGATCGCGCCCACGGACACGTAGCGCCCGTCGGCGCATTCGTAGGTGCCGTAGAAATGCGCCGCGCCGTCGAGGAAGTTGCTTTCGCGGCGGTCCTGCCAGAAGCCCTTGGCCATCAGCCCGTACTGGGCGCTCATCAGCAGGGCCGCGCCATCGGTCATGGCGGCGTCCACCACCTGGCCCTGGCCCGATCGCTGGGCCTCGGCCAGCGCGGCCAGCACGCCCACCACCAGCAGCATGCCGCCGCCGCCGTAGTCGCCCACCAGGTTGAGCGGCGGCGCGGGCGGCCGGTCGGCCGGGCCCATGGCGTGCAGCGCGCCGCTGAGCGCGATGTAGTTGAGGTCGTGCCCGGCGGTCTGGGCCAGCGGGCCGCTCTGGCCCCAGCCCGTCATGCGGCCATAGACCAGGCGGGTGTTGCGCGCGCGGCAGGCCTCGGGGCCCAGGCCCAGCTTCTCGGCCACGCCGGGGCGAAAGCCCTCGATCAGCACGTCGGCGGACGCGACCAGCCGAAGCACGGCCTCCACGCCGCGGGGGTCCTTCGTGTTCACGGCGATCGACTGGCGGCCGCGGTCCACGATGCTGTCGTTGCGCATCAGGTCCTCCAGGCCGCCGCGCGAGGGCGGGCCCGGCAGGCGGTCGACCCGGATGACGGTGGCGCCCAGGTCGGCCAGGACCATGCAGGCGAAGGGCCCGGGGCCGATGCCCGCGAGCTCGATGACGGTGAGGTGGGCGAGCGGTCCGGGCATGGGCTCACATGCGCTTGGCGACTTCTTCCAGCATCACCTCGGTGGCGCCGCCGCCGATGGTGAGGATGCGCGCGTCGCGCGCCATGCGCTCCACCGGCGTGCCGGTGATGAAGCCGGTGCCGCCGTGCAGCTGCAGGCAGGTGTGCACCACCTCCTGCAGAGTCTCGGCGCCGAAGGCCTTGAGCATGGAGACCTCGCGCACCGTGTCCTTGCCCTGCTCGATCATGAGCGCGCACTGGTAGGTGAGCGCGCGCACGGCCGCCGCCTTGGAAGCCATC
>NZ_MKSS01000252.1:0-11361 GCF_001897365.1 Hydrogenophaga sp. 70-12 | reverse complement strand
ACGCGTGCGAGCCCCCCGCGGCCTCCGTGCCCGGCCCGCTGTCGCGCAGCGCGATGCCCAGGTAGCGGCCGTCCGGCAGGTCCGCCGACAGCGCCGCGCTCGCGCGCTCGGCACCGACCCACACCCGACCGCCCTCGGACAGCGTGTCGCGCGCGTTCAGTGCGAGGTTGATCAGCGCGAGCTCCAGCTCGTCGGGGTCGACCCAGACGTTCAGTTCCTCGTCGGGCACCTCGATGCGCAGCTCGACGCGCCGGCCCAACACCACGCCCAGCAGGTCGCGCCGCTCGGGCAGCCATTCGCTCAGCGAGAGCGTGCGGGGCCGCGCGCGCCGGCGCGCGCCGAAACGCAGCAGTTGCTGCGTGAGCCGGCTCGCGGCCTCTACCGCGCGCAGTGTGGCGGCCACCGGCATGGCCAGCGCCGGCTGTGTGGCCTGGCGCTGGATCAGGTAGGCGCTGTTGCTGATCACGCCCAGCAGGTTGTTGAACTCGTGCGCCACGCGCCCGGTCAGGCGCCCCAGCGCCTCCACCCGCTCGCGGCCGGCGTCCCCGCGCTCGGCCTGGCGCGCGCGCTCCACCGCCTCGGCCAACTGGCGGCGCAACTCGGCGCGCGCCACCCACCCGGCCCCGGCCACCGCCAGGGCCAGCAGCGCGAGCGCGGCCAGCAGGGGGCCACCGGGCCCGCTGGCGAACGCCGGCTGGGGCGGCGCGCGCGGCACGGTGGTGAGCGCGGTCCAGCCCTGCGGCGTGCGGCTGAAGTGCACGCGCAAGGGCACGCCCGCGGGCGTGCGCAGGGCGAAGCGGCCCTCGCCCCGGCCCGCCAGGCTCTCGCGGATCAGGCCGTCGAGCGAGCGCTCGGCTTCGCCCGCGACCGGCGCCGGGCGGCGCGCCACCACCCGCCCGCGCGGATCGAGCAGCAGCGTCCCCCAACCCTCGCGCAAGGGGCGCTGGTCCATGAGCCGCTGCAGTTCGGCCGGCGGCATCACCAGGCGCAGGTTCATCGCCGGACCCGGCCCCTGGCGAAACACCGGCTCCACCCAGGCCAGGCCGTCGCCCACGTCCAGCGCGCGCACACCGGATGAGGACACCAGCGCGGTGGTCCCCGGGGCGCGGCGGCTCGGTGGCGCGCCCACCGGCAGTCGGGTGTCCAGCCAGCGCACCGATGCGCTGAGCAGCTCCACCGACACCGGCGAGCCGCCGATCGCGCGGCGCACGCCCTGGTCGAAGGCGGCGCGCTCCGGCTCGCTCAGGCGCGGCGCACGGTCCAGCAGCGGCGAGGCCGCCAGCGCGCGCGCGATGGCGCCGTAGCGGGTGAATTCGCGGTCGATCGCGCGGCTCAGGGCGCGCGCGTCCTCGCTGGCCTGACGCTCTAGCGCGGCCTGGCCCGAGCGCCAGGACGCCAGCGTGGCCCAGGCCACCGCCCCCAGAACGGGCAGCAACACGGCCAGGACCAGAAGGATCAGGCGAACGCGCAGAGCCATAGCGAAAAGGGTTCTTTTGTTCTTCTGACGCCCACGGGCAAATCGCGCGCCTACCCGGGTGCGCCACGGGTGCGCCGTTTGCCGGCACTGGCCATGAACGCCACCCCTACCGCCACCCCCTCGCCCCTGCCCGCGCTGGAACAGGAATTCGACCGCCTCGAGCGCTTGTTCGCCGAATATGAACGGCTGGTGGACGACGGCACCGGCCCCACCGACCTGGGCGCGCGCCTGGGCCGCATCGGTGGCCGCGTGCGCGCCATCGTGGACTTCGAACGAGAAGAGGTGCTGCCGCGTCTGCCCGCCCCGGCCCTGCGCGGCGAAACCGAATCGCAGCTCGCCGATCTGCTGGCCCGCGTGGAGCGCCTGGCCACCCGCGTGAGCGATCAGGCGCACACCGAACGCGAGGCGCGCGCGCTGGCGCAGGCGCTGCGCACGCACGCCGCCTGGCAGCGGCACCACGTGTGGCCCCGACTGAACGGGGGCGAGCGGTCCCTTTTGGAGACCGAGCTGGCCGAGCGGCGCGCCGCCTGGCTGCAGGACGAAGCGCCCGACTGAGCCGGCACTGAGCAGGCACTGAGCAGGCGATCGAGCGGTCTGCAGCTTTTGCGGCAATTCGCGCGCCCGGGGCGGCAGATTCGTCCCTTCGGCGCCGCCCGGCGGGCCACTCGAGCGCTGCCACTGCCGCCGCAACGCCAGGCACGGCGCGGCTTGCGCGCCGATCGACCGACCGTCGGCCGGCGGCGGCACAGGCCTTGCGACACAGGCGCTTCCGGCGCCGGCGGGCGGCGCCCCCACACACCAGAGGAGGTTCCATGGGACTTGCGCTGCGCAACGAGATCCGGCCATTGCAGGCCCCCACGCCCACACAGGCGCTGTCGCCGCGCCTGCAGCGCGCCGTGCAGCTGCTGCAGATGTCCTCGCTGGACTTCGCGGCGCTGGTGCGCCAGAAGCTGGGCGACAACCCCTTCCTGGAAAGCGAGGACGACAGCGACCCGGCCACTGCGCCGGCCGAGACCCCGGACGGCGAAGACGGCTCCGCCCCCCGGACGGAGGCCTCCAACGACGCCTGGGACAGCGGGCCGATCGGCGGCACCGACGACCGCGAGCTGTGGATCAACGACGGCGGCTCGCCACTGCGTCCCACCGGCGACGGCGACGCCACGGCCATGGACCTCACGGCCAGTGCCACCACGCTGGCCATGCACCTGCACGGCCAGCTCAACGTGATGGCCCTGACGCCGCGCGACCTGGCCCTGGCGCGCGCGGTGGTCGAGTCACTGGACGACGACGGCTACCTGCGCACGCCGCTGGAGGAGATCGCCGGCCTGGTGCCCTGCACACCGCCCGCGGCCCCGGCCGAGATGCTGGTCGCGCTGCGGCTGGTGCAGTCGCTGGAGCCCGTCGGCGTGGCCGCGCGCGGCGTGGGCGAATGCCTGCTGCTGCAGGTGCGGCAGATGGAGGACGGCCCCTGCCGCGCGCTGGCCGAGCGCATTGTGGGTGAGCACCTGCAGGCGCTGGCCGCGCGCGACGTGCCCGGCCTGGCCGCCACGCTGCGCGAGCCCTTGCGCCGCGTGGAAGCCGTGGTCGACCGCATCCGCCACCTGGACCCGCGGCCCGGCTGGCGCGTCGGCGATTCGCGCGTCGACTACATCGTGCCGGACGTGATCGTGCGCCGACAGCGCGGCCAGTGGTCGGTGCAGCTCAACCCCGCCGTGGTGCCGCGCGTGCGCCTGAACCAGGTCTATGCCGAGCTGTACCAGCGCCACCGGACCCGCAGCAGCGGCGCGCTCGGTGAGCAGCTGCAGGACGCGCGCTGGACCCTGCGCAACGTGGAGCAGCGCTTCTCCACCATCCTCGACGTGGCGCGGGCCATCGTGCGGCGCCAGCGCCACTTCCTGGAGTTCGGCCCCATGGCCATGAAGCCGCTGGTGCTGCGCGAGATCGCCGAGGAAGTCGGCGTGCACGAGTCCACCGTCTCGCGCGTGACGAACAACAAGCACATGGCCACGCCGCTGGGCGTGTTCGAGCTGAAGTACTTCTTCTCGCGGCCCATGGTCAGCGCGGCCGGCAACGCCTGCTCGGGCACCGCCATCCGCGGGCTGATCGGCGACATCATCCAGGCCGAGAACCCGGCGCGCCCGCTGTCGGACGCCGACATCACGCGCCAGCTCACCGCCCAGGGCCTGGTGGTGGCGCGGCGCACCGTCACCAAGTACCGGCAGCTGCTGCGCATCGAGCCGGTGGACAAGCGCCGCCGGCACGGCTGAGGCGGCCACCGCGGCGCGGAGGCCGGCCCCGAAAAAAGGCCGGCGCGGGGGCCGGCCAATGGGCCCACGAAGGCGGGCCCGCCAAGTGTTCAGCGGCCGCGCGAGCCGCTGGCAACCCTGTCCTTTGTCCCGTTCGATGGGCCCTCCGGGTTGGGGGCCCCGGTCGGGCCACGGCCGGCACCCGGCGGGGACGGGGGCTGGGTGCGCCGCTCGTCCTCCCGCTCCACCTGGCCGGGCGTGCGCCCGTAGCCGCCCCGACCGCCATAGGGGTGCTGGTCCGCCCCCGGGGCCTCGCCGCCCTGGGAGCGGCCGGTTTCTTCAGGTTCGTGCTGTGCCATCACGCGCTCCTTGCTGTGTGAAATGAATGCGCCAGCGTGTCTTGCCGGCCTGACGATTCCCGGCAAGCGCCATGCCCGGCCGGCGGCCGACCAGGGCCTCAGGCGCCCCGGCGCAGCAGCGCCTCGCGGCGCCGCGCGTCCAGGCCCGGTGTGGCGCGCAGGTCGGTGTCCACCTGGCCCGATTCAAGGTCCCGCCCGGCCTGCTCGATCACCGGATCGGGCTCGGCCCGGGTGGCGCGCAGGCCTTCGTCGCGCTCGTGCGGCAATTCGAGGGCTTCGTTTCGCGGCCGGGGACCGGCGCCCGGCGTCAGCGGTGGTTGGCCGGTGTTGACGGACCGTCGCGGTGCGGCGCGGGGCACCGCCGCGTCACGGCGCGGTGAAGGGGGCTTGGGCATGTCGGACCTCCTGCAAAGACACCGGCGCGGGCAAGCCGCGTGCCGCGTCCCCGGCGCGTGCGATGGGCACGGGGATTGCCAACACCGGTCTGTCGGCGCCGCGTTGGCGACGGCTTCATCAACCCCAGGAGATCGACATGCCGAACCAGCAGAACCAGAACCCGAACCAGCAAAACCCCAGCGCGGGACAGAAGCAGCAGGAGGCGCAACAGAACCCGTCCCAGCAGCAGAACCAGAACCCCCAGAACCCGAATCAGAACCGCAACCAGGCCGGCCAGCCGCGCCCGGACGACAGCCCCAGCCCGCGCAAGCAGGAGCAGCAGCGCGCCGAGGACAGCCCGCGCCACCAGCAAGGCGGCCAGCAGGGTGGCCAGGGCGGTCAACGCGGCGGCCCTTCCCAGCAGCAGCGCTGACCCCGGTCCGCGCCCCGCCGGAACGCCCCCGCTCGCCAGCGCGGGGTGTTTCCTCCACCCGCCCCAGTGCGCCTTGACGCACCTGGCGGCGGCACTGCCGCGCGATGCGCGCGCCCGCGCGCTCGGCCGCGCCCCACCGGCGCGCCCATCGTCGCCTGGGCGCGACAATGGGCGCCTTCCGGTCCGCCATGGCTTCGCGCACCCCACCCTCTCCCTCCGCGAGCGCCCTCGAACGCCTGCTCGGCGAGGTGCGCCATTGCCGGCTCTGCGCGGACCGGCTGCCGCATCCGCCCCGGCCGGTGCTGCAGCTGGGTGCCACGGCCCGCGTCCTGGTCGCGGGCCAGGCGCCGGGGCGGCGCGTGAACCTCAGCGGCATTCCCTTCGACGACCCGAGCGGCGAGCGCCTGCGCGACTGGATGGGCGTGGACACCCGCACCTTCTACGACCCGCGCGCCGTGGCCCTGCTGCCCATGGGCCTGTGCTACCCCGGCACCGGCCCGGGCGGTGACCTGCCGCCCCGCCCGGAATGCGCCCCGGCCTGGCGCGCCCACTTGCTGGCTCAGCTGCCACGGGTGGAACTGGTGCTGGCGGTCGGCCGCCACGCCCAGGCCTGGCACCTGGGACCGGCGGCCCGCGCCACGCTGACCGAGACGGTGCGCGCCTGGCGCGACTGCGGCCCTGGCCTGCTGCCCCTGCCCCACCCCAGCCCGCGCAACAACCGCTGGCTGCGCAACAACCCCTGGTTCGAGCATGAGGTGCTGCCGGCCCTGCGCGCGCGCGTGGCCGCCGCGCTGGCACGACCGCCGGCGAGGAACCCATGGCCCTGAAGCCTTTTCTGCTCAACGAATGGCGCCAGCTGGCGCGCGTGAACCGCAGCGACCGGCCCTGGGAAATGCCGGTGGCCGCCGCGCTCGCCAGCGGCCTGCCGATCTTCATCGGCGCGGCCTACGGCGAGCTGGGCCTGGGTCTGGCCGGCTCGCTGGGCGGTCTGGTCTTCCTGCACCTGCCCGCCACGCGGCTGGCCCACCGCATGGCCTGGCTGATGGCCTGCGCCTTCGGCATGGGCTGCAGCTACGCGCTGGGCCTGCTGGGGCACCTGGTCCCGCCGCTGGTGGTGCCCTTGCTCGTGCTCATCACCGTGCTCGTCACCATGGTCTGCCGCTTCTACGCTGCCCCCCCACCCGGCAGCCTGTTCTTCGTCATGGCCGCGGCGATCGGCGCCTACAGCCCCGTGCATGGGCGCGACGCCATCCTCCAGGTGGGGGCCGTGGCGCTGGGCACGGTGCTGGCCGTCGCCATCGCCTTCTTCTACAGCCTGCACATCATGAGCCGGCACGGCGTGCCGGCGCCGAGCGCGCCCGCGCAACCGGGGTTCGACCACGTGGTGGTGGACTCGGTGATGATCGGCGGGTTCGTCGGCCTGTCGCTGCTGGCGGCGCACGCCCTGCAGCTGGACCGGCCCTACTGGGTGCCGGTGAGCTGCCTGGCCATCATTCAGGGCGCGTCGCTGCGCGCGGCCTGGACGCGGCAGGTGCAGCGCACCCTCGGCACCGCGCTCGGCCTGCTGGTGTTCCTCGGCATCGTCCAGCTGCCGCTGGGGCCATGGACCGTGGCCGCCGTGGTCACGGCGCTGACCCTGGTGATCGAAACCCTGGTGGTGCGCCACTACGGGCTGGCGGCCGTCTTCATCACACCGCTGGCGCTGCTGCTGGCGGAGGCGGGACAGGGTTTCGTGGCGGCGCCGCAGCCGCTGATGCAGGCCCGCCTGCTGGACACCGTGGTCGGGTCCACGCTGGGCCTGGTGGGCGCGGCCTGCCTGCACAGCCCGCGCGTCCGCGCGGCGGTCGGCGCCGGCCTGCGGCGGCTGCGGCCCCAGGGCCCGCCGCGCTGAGCCGCACCGCTCACTCCATCTGCTCGATCATCACCTGTCCGAAGCCCGAGCAACTCACCTGCGAGGCGCCGTCCATGAGGCGCGCGAAGTCGTAGGTGACCTTCTTGGACAGGATGGCCTTTTCCATCGAGGCGATGACCAGGTCGGCGGCTTCCTTCCAGCCCATGTGGCGCAGCATCATCTCGGCCGATAGGATCATGGAACCCGGGTTCACGTAGTCCTTGCCCGCGTACTTGGGCGCCGTGCCGTGCGTGGCCTCGAAGCAGGCCACGGAGTCGCTCATGTTCGCGCCCGGCGCGATGCCGATGCCGCCCACCTGCGCGGCCACCGCGTCGGAGATGTAGTCGCCGTTGAGGTTGAGCGTGGCGACCACCGCGTACTCGGCCGGGCGCAGCAGGATCTGCTGCAGGAAGGCGTCGGCGATGACGTCCTTGACGACGATGTCGCGGCCGGTCTTCGGGTTCTGCAGGCGGCACCAGGGACCGCCGTCGATCGGCGCCGCGCCGAACTCGCGCTGGGCCAGCGCGTAGCCCCACTCGCGAAAGCCCCCTTCGGTGAACTTCATGATGTTGCCCTTGTGCACGAGCGTCACGCTGGGCTTGTCGTGGTCGATGGCGTACTGGATCGCCTGGCGCACCAGGCGCTCGGTGCCCTCGATGGACACCGGCTTGACGCCGATGGCCGAGCTCTCGGGAAAGCGGATGGTGGTCTCGCCCATCTCGTCTTGCAGGAAGCGGATGAGCTTTTGAGCCTTGGCCGAGCGGGCCTCGTATTCGATGCCGGCGTAGATGTCTTCCGAGTTCTCGCGGAAGATGACCATGTTGGTCTTCTCGGGCTCCTTCAGCGGCGAGGGCACGCCCTTGAAGTAGCGCACCGGGCGCAGGCAAACGTACAGGTCCAGCTCCTGGCGCAGGGTCACGTTGAGCGAGCGGATGCCCCCGCCCACCGGCGTGGTCAAGGGCCCCTTGATGGAGACCACGCACTCCTTGAGCGCGGCCACGGTTTCCTCGGGCAGCCAGACCCCGGGGCCATAGACCTTCACCGACTTGTCGCCCGCGTAGACCTCCATCCAGTGGATTTTGCGGCGCCCGCCGTAAGCCCGGGCCACCGCCGCGTCGACCACCTTGAGCATCACCGGCGTGACGTCCACGCCCACGCCGTCGCCCTCGATGTACGGCACGATCGGCTCATCAGGCACTTGCAGCGACAGGTCGGCTCGGACGGTGATCTTCTGGCCTTGTGGCGGCACCTTGATGTGCTGGGTCATGTCGGGGAACGTTCCGGGTGGCGAATGAGAGAGGGGGACCGGAAATTCTAGACGCTGGCCTTTCGCCGGGCGCCCTGGCCCGCCCTGCCCCGATGGCAGACAATGCAAGCCCCCTCGTCACCGCCCCCACACGCCGCATGAAAGCCCTGTTCACCCGACTGCTTGGCCTGTGCCTGCTGGCCTCGGGCCCGGCCTGGTCCCAGGACGGCCCGCAGCTCAACCTGCCCCGCATCAGCCTGTCGGCCAACATGCACCTCATCCACGCGCAGGTGGCCGCCACGCCGCAGGCGCGCACCATCGGCCTCATGTTCCGCCGGGAGATGCCGGCCAACGAAGGCATGCTCTTCGTGTTCGAGCAGGCCGCCACCCAGTGCTTCTGGATGAAGAACACCCTGCTGCCGCTGACCGCGGCCTTCGTGGCCGACGACGGCACCATCGTCAACCTGGCGGACATGCAGCCGCAGAGCCTGGACTCGCACTGCTCGGACAAGCCGGTGCGCTACGTGCTGGAGATGCACCAGGGCTGGTTCAAGAAGCGCGGCATCCAGGCCGGCGCGCGGTTGAGCGGACAGGCCTTCGGCAAATAAAAAGGCCGCCGGATCCGGCGGCCTCTTCGTGCGGGCCCCTGGCGGGCGGCCCACCCGGGCTCAGGCCTTCATCGAGGCCAGCACCTTGTTGAAGGTCGCGCTGGGCCGCATCACGGTCTCCAGCTTCTTGAAGTCGGGCTTGTAGTAGCCGCCGATGTCGACCGGCTTGCCCTGCACCTCGGTCAGCTCCTTGACGATGGCCTGCTCGTTGTCCGCCAGTGCCTTGGCCAGGGGGGCGAACTTGTCCGCCATCTCCTTGTCCTCGGTCTGCGCGGCCAGTTCCTTGGCCCAGTACATCGCCAGGTAGAACTGGCTGCCGCGGTTGTCGAGCTGGCCGGTCTTGGGGCTGGGCCCTTGTTGTTGTCGAGCAGCTTGCCGGTGGCGGCGTCCAGCGTCCTGGCCAGCAGCTTGGCGCGGGCGTTGTTGTTCTTCAGGCCCAGGTCCTCGAACGACACGGCCAGCGCCAGAAACTCGCCCAGCGAGTCCCAGCGCAGGTGGTTTTCCTCCACCAGCTGCTGCACGTGCTTGGGCGCCGAGCCGCCCGCGCCGGTTTCGTACATGCCGCCGCCGGCCATCAGCGGCACGATGGACAGCATCTTGGCGCTGGTGCCCAGCTCCATGATCGGGAACAGGTCGGTCAGGTAGTCGCGCAGGATGTTGCCGGTGGCGCTGATGGTGTCCAGGCCGCGGATCACGCGCTCCAGCGTGTAGCGCATGGCGCGCACCTGGCTCATGATCTGGATGTCCAGGCCGGTGGTGTCGTGCTCGTGCAGGTACATCTTCACCTTGGTGATGAGTTCCTTCTCGTGCGGGCGGTACTGGTCGAGCCAGAACACCACGGGCATGCCGGAGTTGCGCGCGCGGTTCACGGCGAGCTTCACCCAGTCGCGGATCGCGGCGTCCTTGACCTGGCACATGCGCCAGATGTCGCCCTGCTCCACGTTCTGGCTCATCAGCACCTCGCCGGTGGCCAGGTCGGTGATGTTGGCCACGCCGTCCTCTGGGATCTCGAAGGTCTTGTCGTGGCTGCCGTACTCCTCGGCCTGCTGGGCCATCAGGCCCACGTTGGGCACGGTGCCCATGGTCTTGGGGTCGAACGCGCCGTGCCACTTGCAGAAGTTGATCATCTCCTGGTAGATGCGGGCGAAGGTCGATTCGGGCATCACGGCCTTCACGTCCTTCAGGCGGCCGTTGGCGTCCCACATCTTGCCGCTGTTGCGGATCATGGCGGGCATCGAGGCATCGACGATCACGTCGTTGGGCGAGTGGAAGTTGGTGATGCCCTTGGCGGAATCGACCATGGCCAGCTCGGGGCGGTGCTCGTGGCAGGCGTGCAGGTCGCGCTTGATCTCGTCCTGCTGGCTCTGCGGCAGCGTGGCGATCTTGTTGTACAGATCGACCATGCCGTTGTTGACGTTGATGCCCAGTTCGTCGAACAGCTTGCCGTGCTTCTCGAACGCCTCCTTGTAGAAGATGCGCACGCAGTGGCCGAACACGATGGGGTGCGAGACCTTCATCATCGTCGCCTTGACGTGCAGCGAGAACATCACGCCGGTCTTGCGCGCGTCCTCGATTTCCTTTTCATAGAAGGCCAGCAGCGCCTTCTTGCTCATGAACATGCTGTCGATCACCTCGCGGTCGAGCAGGCTGACCTTGGGCTTGAGCACGATGGCCTTGCCGCTCTTGGTGAGGAGTTCCATCTTCACGTCGCGCGCCTTGTCCAGCGTCATCGACTTTTCGCCATGGTAGAAGTCGCCATGGTGCATGTGCGAGACATGCGAGCGCGAGGCCTGGCTCCACTCGCCCATGCTGTGCGGGTTCTTGCGCGCGTATTCCTTCACGGCCTTGGGCGCGCGGCGGTCGGAGTTGCCCTCGCGCAGCACCGGGTTCACCGCGCTGCCGATGCACTTGTTGTAGCGCGCGCGGATGTCCTTTTCTTCCTCGGTCGCCGGGTTTTCGGGGAAGTCGGGCACCTTGTAGCCCTTGTCCTGCAGCTCCTTGATGGCGGCCTTGAGCTGGGCCACGGAGGCGCTGATGTTGGGCAGCTTGATGATGTTGGCCTCGGGCCGCAGCGTGAGCCGGCCCAGTTCGGCCAGGTTGTCGGGCGCGCGCTGCGCCTCGCTCAAGGCTTCGGGGAACTGGCCCAGGACGCGGCCGGCCACCGAGATGTCGCTCTCGGCCACGTTGATGCCGGCCTGGGCGGCAAACGCGCGCACGATGGGCAGGAACGATGCCGTGGCCAGGCGCGGGGCCTCGTCGGTCAGGGTGTAGATGATGGTGGGTTGTTGGGTGCTCATCTTGTCTCTCTTTGGTCAAAAAACAGAGGTCATGCCGCCGACCTGCGACCCGCCACCGGATGGGATGGGCGGGGATGGCGCTTGAGGCGTTCGCTGCAACAGCGCGCCACAGGCTACGTGCTTTTCACGTCATTTGCAATGCGCTATCACAATACAAAATTCTATCCGCGAAACGCGATTCTTTTCGTAAGTCTTCTATAAGACTCAGGCTTGTCTCGGACTTTCTTTGCCGTGCGGCCGAAAAAAAAGCCCGGAGATCGCTCTCCGGGCCCTGTTCGGGGTGGCCTGCTGCCAGATGGAATCAGGCGAAATTGGCCTCGGCGAACTTCCAGTTCACCAGGTTGGAGAGGAAGGTCTCGACGAACTTGGGGCGCAGGTTGCGGTAGTCGATGTAGTAGGCGTGCTCCCACACGTCCACCGTCAGCAGCG
>NZ_MKSS01000251.1:0-9253 GCF_001897365.1 Hydrogenophaga sp. 70-12 | reverse complement strand
CGGACGGCAGGACATCGGCGATGTGATCCGGGAGGACCCAGGCGGACATGGCGTTTTCAGGCGCTGTTAAAAACCGGATTCTACCGGGACCCATGCGGGGCCCCGGCAGGCGCCGGCCTGGGCTCAGGCGAACAGGCCCGCAATCAGCAGGCCCGCGGCCACGCTGATGAGTCCGAAGAAGCGGATCTGCCCGTCGCGCAGCGAGAGCATCTGCGTGAAGACGCGGCGCCAGCCGCCGGGTGACAGCAGCGGGAGCAAGCCCTCGAACACCAGGACGAGCCCCAGCGCCAGCCACCAGGCGTCGCCGCCACCGCTGTTCATGTTCAGCGCTGCGTCGCCGCGCTCGGGCTGCGCAGCGCCCGGAAGAAGTCGGTCGAGGGATCGACCACCATCACGTCGTTGCGGCCCGTGAAGCTGGCCTTGTAGGCCTCTAGGCTGCGGTAGAACTGCGCGAAAGCCGGGTCGCGGCCGAAAGCCTCGGCGAACGAGGCCGCGGCGGCGGCGTCGCCCTCGCCTTTGATGCGCTGGGCGTCGCGGTAGGCCTCGGCCACGATCACCTCGCGCTGGCGGTCGGCGTCGGCGCGGATGGCCTCGCCCTCGGCGTAGCCGGTAGAGCGCAGCTCGTTGGCCACGCGCTTGCGTTCGGCCTCCATGCGCTGGTAGACGGAGGACACGATGGACTCGGCGTAGTCGACGCGGTTGATGCGCACGTCCACCACCTCCATGCCCCAGGGCTGGTTGGCGCTTTGCACCGCCGCCACCACGCCGCGCTGCACCTCGCGCATGAGCTCCTCGCGGTGCGTGGCGAGCAGCTCGCGCAGGGTGCGCTTGTTCACCTCCTGCTGGAACGCGTTGCGCACCACACGGTTGAGCTGCAGGGCGCCCGCGCGCTCGTTGGTGCCCACGTTGCGGATGTAGGCCTGCGGGTCGCTGATGCGCCAGCGCACGTACCAGTCAATCACCACGCGCTGCTTCTCGGCGGTGAGGGTCGGCTCGCTGTCCTGGCTCTCGAGCGTGAGCAGGCGCTTGTCGATGTAGGTGACGTTCTGGAACGGCGGCGGCAGCTTGAAGTTCAGGCCGGGCTCGGTCACGACCTGCTTGATCTGGCCGAGCTGGTAGACCACGCCGAACTGGCGCTGATCGACGACGAACAGCATGGAGCTGGCCACGGCCAGCAGCACGATGAGGGAGGTGACGACGAAACCAAGTTTGTTCATGTTCTGACTTCCCTTATCAGCGGCTTTCGCGCTCGCGCGAGCGGGCGCCGTCGCCGGAGCGCTCGGTCGGCACCGCCGTGGAGGCCGGCGAGGACGTGCTCGGCAGGGCATTGGCGGGCACGCTCGGCGGCATGGCGCCCGCGGACTGCATCAGGCGGTCGAGCGGCAGGTACAGCAGGTTGGAGCCGCCGTTCTTGGTGTCGACCAGCACCTTGGTCACGTTGCCGTAGATCTGCTGCATGGTGTCGATGTAGAGGCGATCGCGCGTGACTTGCGGTGCCTTCTGGTACTCGGCCAGCAGCGACTTGAAGCGCTGCGAATCGCCTTGCGCCTGGGCGGAGATGCGCGCCTTGTAACCCTCGGCCTCTTCCTTCAGTCGCGAGGCCGTGCCGCGGGCGCGTGGCACCACGTCGTTGGCGTAGGCCTCAGCCTCGTTCTTGGCGCGCTCGCGCTCCTGGCCGGCGCGCAGCACGTCGTCGAAGGCCGCCTGCACCTGCTCAGGCGGGCGCACGCCACCCTGCTGCAGGTTCACGGCCACCACGTCGATGCCCACCTTGTAGCGGTCGAGAATGGTCTGCATGAGGCTGCGCACGCGCGGCGCGATCTGGTCGCGTTCCTCGGCCAGCACGGCGTCCATCTTCATCTTGCCCACCACCTCGCGCACGGCGGTCTCGGCGGCCTTGAGCACGGCCAGGTCGGGGTCGCGGCTTTCGAACAGGAAGGCGCGCGCGTCACTCAGGCGGTACTGCACGACGAACTTGATGTCGACGATGTTCTCGTCCTCGGTGAGCATGGACGACTCGCGCAGGCCCGTCGCCGGCACGATGTTGTCGCGCCCCACGTCGACCGAGCGCAGCTGCGTCACGAACACCGTCTCATGCCGCTGCACGGGGTATGGCAGGCGCCAGTTGAAACCGGCCCCCACGGTGCTGTGGTAACGGCCGAACTGGGTGATGACGGCCTGCTGGCCTTCCTGCACGATGAAGAAGCCCGTGCCCAGCCAGATGAGCACCGCGATGCCGGCGATGAGGCCCACGCCCACGCCGGCCGCCTTGGGGTTGGGGTTGAAACCCTGGCCGCCGCCGTTGCCGCCGCCCGTGGGGCCACCGGGGCCGCCGGGCCGGCGGTTGCCCAGCAAGCCACCGAGCTTGCGGTTGAAGTCGCGCCAGAGTTCGTCCAGGTCGGGCGGGCCCTGGTTGGGGCCCTGCCCGCGCGGACGCTGCGGCGATCGCGAATCGTCCTCGCGGCCGTTTTGCTCACCGTCCTCGCGACCCCAGCGCGGGTCGTTGAGGTTGAACACGCCCAGCCAGCGGCGCCAGCCACGCGGACGGGCCGGCGCGGCGTCGCGCGCGGCCTGCGGGGTCCCAAGGTTCACATCCATGCTCGGTGTTGTTCCTGTTATCGACTCGGAGTTCACATTGTGCCCAATCAAACCAGCGGGTCGGCCGCTTCGGCGGGCCGCATGGGGTCTTGTTCGGCCGGCGCGCCGTGGCGGCGCGCCACCTCGGCCGCCAGCCAGGACCGCAGTTCGGGCAGACCTTCGCCCGAAAGCGCGCTCACGAAGACGCGCGGCACGCTCTGCCCATCGACCTCCATCGCGTCCAGCGCACGCAGGGGCCGGTTCGCCGGGTCCATGGCGTCGATCTTGTTGAAAACCAGCAACTGCGGCACCTCGGCCGCCCCGATCTCACCGAGCACACGCTGCACGGCGGCGATCTGCTCGGGGTGGTCGGGGTTGGAGGCGTCGACGACATGCAACAGCAGGTCGGCGTCGGCGGCTTCCTGCAAGGTCGCGGCGAAAGCCTCCACCAGGCCGTGCGGCAGCTCGCGGATGAAGCCCACGGTGTCGGACAGCGACACCGTGCGCCCGGCCTCGCCCAGGTAGAGCTGACGGGTGGTGGTGTCCAGCGTGGCGAAGAGCTGGTCAGCCGCATAGGTGCGGGCCTTCACCAGGGCGTTGAAGATCGAGCTCTTGCCGGCGTTGGTGTACCCCACCAGGGAGATGGTGAAGGCCTCGCGGCGCTGGCGCTGGCGGCGCTGCGTGGCGCGCTGCTTCTTGACCTTCTCCAGGCGCTCTTTGGTGCGCTTGATGGCCTCGCCGATCATGCGGCGGTCGAGCTCGATCTGCGTCTCGCCCGGGCCGCCGCGCATGCCGATGCCGCCGCTCTGGCGCTCCAGGTGCGACCAGCGCCGCACCAGCCGGGTTGACAAGTACTGCAGCCGCGCGAGTTCGACCTGCAGCTTGCCCTCGTGGCTGCGCGCGCGCTGCGCGAAGATTTCCAGGATCAGCAGGGTGCGGTCGTTGACCGGACAGCCCATGTGGCGCTCGAGGTTGCGCTGCTGGGCCGGGCTCAGCGCCTGATCGAACAGCACCTCGCTGGCGCCGGTGGACTGCACCAGCATCTTGATCTCGTCGGCCTTGCCCGAGCCCACGAACAGGGCCGGATCGGGCGCACGGCGCTTGCAGCTGACGCGGTCGGCCACGCGGTAACCCGCGGTCTCGGCCAGCTGGCCCAGCTCCTGCAGGTCGGCATCGAAATGGGGAAGCCCGAAATCAACCCCCACCAGGATGACCGATGGTGTGGCGTTCGGGAGAGAGGCGGTGGGAGATGTCAAATCGGTGGGGCAACGCGCCCTGCGTTGCCCACCCGGCCGTCAGGACGTGCCTGGCGGCTCGGGTTGCGCGTGTCTCGCAGCGGCGGACTCAGGCGGCGTTGGAATCGTCGGGGTTGTTGGCCGAGAACTGCACGGGACGACCGGGAACGATGGTCGAGATGGCGTGCTTGTAGACCATTTGCGTCACGGTGTTGCGCAACAGCACGACGTACTGGTCGAAGGACTCGATCTGGCCCTGCAGCTTGATGCCGTTGACCAGGTAGATCGAGACGGGGACATGTTCCCGGCGCAATTGGTTCAGGAACGGGTCTTGCAAGAGCTGGCCTTTGTTGTTGCTCACGATATGCTCCGTGTTCGGCTGGTTTTGGAGGGTGGAAACATACCACACGGGCATGCCCTGCGCCTCACCGGGCCATTATTTGCGCCTCGGTCATTCGGCTTTGAAGGGGTTGCTCGAGGTTCTGAACTCGATGCGCAGCGGGGTGCCGACGAGGTCGAAGGCCTTGCGAAAGCGCCCCTCCAGGAAGCGCCGGTAGGCGTCGGGCACCCGGTCCAGCGAGTTGCCGTGGATGACGATCACCGGGGGGTTCATGCCGCCCTGGTGGGCGTAGCGCATCTTGGGCCGGGCCTGGCCACCGCGTGACGGCGCCTGGAAGGCCACCGCCTCCTGCAGCAGGCGGGTCAGCACCGGGGTGGGCATCTTGCGCATGGCCGAGGCGTGCGCCTGGGCAATGGAGGCCCACAGCGGCGCCAGGCCCTGGCGCTTTTTCGCCGAAATGCGGTGCAGCGCGGCGAACTTCAGGAACGCCAGGCGGTTTTCGATCTGGCGCTCCAGCTGCTCGCGCTGGTAGCTGTCGATCGCGTCCCATTTGTTGATGGCCACCACCACGGCGCGGCCACTCTCCAGGATGTAGCCCGCGATGTGGGCGTCCTGGTCGGTCACGCCTTGGGTGGCGTCGAGCAGCAACAGCACGACGTTGGCGTTCTCGATGGCCTGGAGCGTCTTGATGACGGAGAACTTCTCGATCGCCTCGAACACGCGGCCCTTGCGGCGCAGGCCGGCCGTGTCGACCAGCTCGAAGCGTTGGCCATTGCGCTCGAAGGGCACGCTGATGGCGTCGCGCGTGGTGCCGGGCATGTCGAAAGCGACCAGGCGCTCCTCGCCGAGCCAGGCGTTGATCAGCGTGGATTTGCCGACGTTGGGGCGGCCCGCCACGGTCAGGCGGATGGTGCCGGTGTTGTCCTCGGCCTCGCCTTCCTCGTCCTCGGCCAGGCCGGGGACTTGGTCGAGGGCGGTCTCGATCATGGAGCGAACGCCCTGCCCGTGCGCGCCCGACACGGGCAGCACTTCGCCCAGGCCGAGTTCGAAGAACTCCACCAGCTGGGTGCCCTGGGTCATGCCCTCGGCCTTGTTGGCCACCAGCACGCAGGGCTTGCCCAGGCGGCGCAGGTAGTTGGCGATGTCGTGGTCCTGCGCGCTCAGGCCGGCGCGCGCGTCGACCACGAAGAGCACCACGTCGCTTTCGGCCACGGCTTGGCGCGTCTGCTGCGCCATTTCGCGGTAGATGCTGCCCTCGCCGGCGTCGGGCTCGAAGCCGCCGGTGTCGACGACGATGTACTCGCGTTTGCCCAGGCGGCCATTGCCGTAGTGGCGGTCGCGCGTGAGGCCGGCCAGGTCGGCCACGATGGCGTCGCGAGTGCCCGTGAGGCGGTTGAACAAGGTGGACTTGCCCACATTGGGGCGGCCCACGAGCGCGACGACGGGTTTCATGGAGGGCGAACGGGCCTTATTGCGGGCGCCAGGCGTACAGGCCGCCGCGCGCTGTCATGACCACCAGCGCGTCGCCGGCCAGCACGGGCGGCGACACGATGGCCGAGCCGTCGGTGCTCAGACGGGCCATTTCACTGCCGTCCTCGCGCGACAGCACGTGCACCAGGCCGGTGCCGTCGCCCAGCGCAATCACGCGGCCCAGGGCCAGCGGGGCGCTGAGTTGGCGGTACTTCAGGCGCTCGGAACTCCAGGCCTGTTCACCGCTGTCGCGCCGCCAGGCCAGGAGGGTGCCGTTGCTTTCGGTACCGAACAGCAGGCGGTCGTCGCCGTGCACGCCCACCACGCCCTGCGCCGGCTTGGTCCAGATCACGGAGCCGCGCACGCCGTCCAGGCAACCCACCGCGGCGCTGTAGGCGCGCACGCAGATGTTGGTGCCGATGCGGCTGACGGGCGCCAGCACGTCGACCAGGCGCTCGACCTCGTTGGTGCCGCGCGCCGTGGCCACGGGCGCTTCCCAGCGCACCGTGCCGTTGTCGGGGTTGAGGCCGACCAGGCGGCCGGACACGCCGGCCACCAGGGTGTCGCCCACGGCCGCGAGCGCGCCCGGCTGGTTCAGCGTGAGCGGGTCGCCCGAGCGGGTCTGGTTCCACAGGCGCGCCCCGTTGGCGGCGTCGAAGGCCACCACGCTGCGATCGGCGGTGAGCACGAACACCCGGCCGCCGGCCACCAGCGGCGGCGTGAAGGAACGCGCCGGCAGGCGCACGCGCCAGCGCGTCTCGCCGTCGACGATGGCCACCAGCACATTGGCGGCGGTGACGACGGCGGCGGTCTGGCCGTCGCTGCCCACGCCCGTGGCCAGGCGGGTGCGCAGGTCCACGCGCCAGGCGTCGGCGCCGGTGTTGGCGTCGATGGCGGCCACCACGCCGGTGGCGCCGGCCGCGAACACGTGGCCGGCCGCGTGCACGGGCACGAAGCCCGAGCCGCCCTCGCCCACGTTGGCGGTCCAGATCTGGCGCGTGCCCATCAGCTGGGTGGCGGGGCCCAGGTCCGCTGGCTGCGGCTTCTTGGGCCCGGAGGAGCAGGCCGCGAGCGTGAGCGCGGCCGCGAGGCACAGGCTGGCGGTGCGCAGGCGCTTCATGGCTTGGCTCCCGCGTCCACGGCCACGCCCAGCGAGGCCAGCTTCACCGCCACCAGGCGGCGCACCTCATTGCCGGCATCCAGCGCCTTCCAGGCGGCCTCGTACTGGGCCTTGGCCTCCTCGGTCTTGCCCTGGGCCAGCAGCACGTCGCCACGGCGGTCGGCCAGCAGCGGCTCGAAGGGCGCCGGCACCTTGGCCTGCAGCACCTGCAGGGCGGCGTCGGGCTTGTCGGCCTGCAGCTCCACCGAGGCCAGGCGCAGGCGGGCGACGGCCTGCAGCCCCTCGTCCTTGCTCTCGTTCAACACGGCCTGCAGGGCCTCGCGCGCCTTGTCGAGCTGGCCGCCGTCGAACAGCGCCTTGCCGGCCAGCAGGCCGGCCTGGGCGGAGAAGGTGGTGCGGGCGAAATCGGCGCGCATGTCGGCCAGCACGCGGCCCACGCGGTCCAGGTCCTTGGACTGCACGGCGCGGTCGACCTCTTCATAGAGCACCGCCGCCTTGGCCGCCTGGTTGCGCTGCCACCAGTTCCAGCCGTTGTAGGCGGCGAAGCCGCCGAACACCACGATGAGCAGCCAGCTGATGGCGTTGCCGTACTTGGCCCAGAAGTGTTTGATCTGGTCGAGCTGTTCCTGCTCTTCGAGGTCGAGGTGTTTGGCCATTGGACTCGTCGTTCGCGAAAGTGCTGGATTGTAGGTAGGCGGGCGACCCGCTCAGTGCGCGCGAAGGCGGGCAGCGATGGCGCCGGGATCGGCCAGGGGCAGCATCACCTGCCCCGCCGCCTGCTCGCGCTCGCCGCGCAGGGGCTTGAGCGCCACCTGGCCCAAGGCGATTTCCTCGGCACCGAAGATGAGCGCGAAGCGCGCGCCGCTGGCGTCGGCCTTCTTGAACTGCGATTTCATGCTGCCCATGCCCTCGGCGCCGGCGGCGTGCATCTGCACGCGGGCGCCGGCCTGGCGCAGAGCGCGCAGCAGCGGCATGACGCGCGGCAGCTCGGCGGCGTCGGGCACCACGGCGTAGGCGTCGGGCACCGGCGCTTCGGGCAGGCGGCCCTGCTCTTTCAGCAGCTCCAGGATGCGCTCCATGCCCAGGGCCCAGCCCACGGCGGGCGTGGGCTTGCCGCCGATCTGCTCGAACAGGCCGTCGTAGCGGCCGCCCGCGCACACCGTGCCCTGCGAGCCGAGCTGGGTGGTGACGAACTCGAACACCGTGAGGTTGTAGTAGTCCATGCCGCGCACCAGGCGCGGATTGACGCGGTACGCGATGCCGTGCGCCTCCAGCAGGGCCTTCACGCGCCCGAAGTGCGCGAGCGATTCGGCCCCCAGGTGGTCCATGAGCTTGGGCGCCGCGTTCACCAGCGCCTGCATGGCGGGGTTCTTGGTGTCGAGGATGCGCAGCGGGTTGCTGTGCAGGCGGCGCCTGGCGTCCTCGTCGAGCTGTTCGGCGTGCGATTCCAGGTAGGCGATCAGCGCCTGGCGGTGCGCCAGGCGTTCGGCGGGTTGGCCCAGGCTGTTGATCTCGAGCTCGATGCCCGTGAGGCCCAGCCTGGCCCACAGGTCGCAGGCCAGCACGATGAGTTCGACGTCGACGTCGGGGCCGGCGAAGCCCAGGGCCTCGGCGCCGAACTGATGGAATTGCCGGTAGCGACCACGCTGCGGGCGCTCGTGCCGGAACATCGGGCCCATGTAGTACAGGCGCTTGGGGCCGTCGTAGAGCATGGAATGCTCCAGCGCGGCGCGCACCACGCCGGCGGTGTTCTCAGGCCGCAGCGTGAGGTGCTCGCCGTTGAGCCGGTCCTCGAAGGAGTACATCTCCTTCTCGACGATGTCGGTCACCTCGCCCAGGCCCCGCACGAACAGCGCCGTGGGCTCCACGATGGGCGTGCGCAGGTTGCGGTAGCCGTAGCCCGCCATGAGCGCGCGCAGCGTGTCTTCCAGCCACTCCCAGTGCGCCGACTGCGGAGGGGCGATGTCGTTCATGCCTTTGACGGCAACCAGTTTCTCGGCCATGGAAAAAGGGGCGGTCAGGCGTGCAACACGCCGAACCGCTTCTCGATGTAGTTTTCGACGATGGTCTGGAACTCGCGCGCGATGCCCTCACCGCGCAGCGTGACGGCCTTCTGGCCGTCGATGAACACCGGCGCGGCCGGCGCCTCGCCGGTGCCGGGCAGGCTGATGCCGATGTCGGCGTGCTTGCTTTCGCCCGGGCCGTTGACGATGCAGCCCATGACCGCGACCTTCAGGCCCTCGACACCCGGGTAGCGCTCGCGCCAGACCGGCATGGAGGCGCGCAGGTAGTCGTCGATCTGCTTGGCCAGTTCCTGGAAGGTGGTGCTGGTGGTGCGGCCGCAGCCGGGACAGGCGGTGACGCTGGGCACGAAGCTGCGCAGGCCCAGGGCCTGCAGGATCTCCAGGGCGACCACCACCTCCTGTGTGCGCGCCTCGCCGGGCTGCGGCGTGAGCGAGATGCGAATGGTGTCGCCAATGCCCTGCTGCAGCAGCACCGACAGCGCGGCGG
>NZ_MKSS01000250.1:0-9370 GCF_001897365.1 Hydrogenophaga sp. 70-12 | reverse complement strand
CGGTCATCGACATGACGTTGGTGTTGATGGTGGTCACGGCGGACTCCTGTGAAATGGTTGTGGAAGGCAACCGGCGCCTGAGCCGGATCACGAACCGCGATCCGTGGTCCGTTGCAGGGTGTTTCGGCCAGGCGCTCGATTACTTGAGCCACGCGTCGCCTAAAGCAAAACGGGCGGTGGATACCCACCGCCCGTCATGCCTTGTCAGCCGCGCTTCGGCTCAGCCGCTGTTCTTGTTCCACATCGAGATCTGCTGCGTGATGTAGGCGTTGAGCGAATTCAGCCGCGCCACATTGGCGTCCATGGCGTTGTAGTAGGCGAGGTAGCGGGTCTCGGCGCGCGCGGCGCGGTCCACCACCTTGTCCATTTCCTGGTTGGTGCGCTTGATGCTCGCGTTGAGCGAATCGGTGCGGTTGCTGATGGTGCCGCCCGAGGCCACCAGGCCATCGGCGAAGGCATCGAGCTTGAGGCCGAAGCCACGTTGCGTGGGGTCGTCGCTGGTGGCGCCGAAGAGCTTGCCCAGTTCGGCCGGCTTGTTCAGCGCGGCGTCGAGTTTGGTGCTGTTGATGCTCATCTTGCCGTCGGACTTGATCTCGATGCCGATGTCCAGCAACTGCGTGAACTCGCCACCCGGCGTGCTGGAGCGCATCATGCCGCGGATGGCGTTGCGCAGGCCCGTGGCGGTGCTGTCGCCTTGCAGCGAGCCGGCGACCTTGGTTTCCGGGTCGTACTTGGTGGTCGTGGCCAGCAGGTCCATGACGGCGTTGTACGCGTCCACGAAGCCCTGCACGGTCTTCTTCATCGCGTCCTTGTCGTTGCTCACGGTCACGTTCACCGGCGTGGTGGTGAGCTGCTTGAGCTCGAAGCTGAGGCCGTCGATGGTGCCGTCGACGGTGTTGCTGGCCGATTCGATGGCCACGCCGTTGATGGTGGCCTGCGCGTTCAGCCCGGCCTGCGTGAGGGTGCTGGGCGAGCCGGCGCCCAGGTAGGCCAGGCGGCCCAGGTCCTTGCCGTCGGCCGCGTCGGCGTCGGCAGCCTCCACCTGGAAGCCCATCTCGGCGCCGGTGGACTTGGAGCGCAGCAGCAGGCGTTCGCCATTGGCGTCCTTGAGCACGGTGGCGGTGATGCCGGCGTCGGATTCGTTGATCTGCTGGGCGATGTCTTTGAGCGTGTCCTTGCCTTCCTCGACCGTGATCGAGACCGGCTCTGCCTCGCCGTTGGCCACGAAGCTGCCGCTGCCCCAGTTGCCCAGGGTGATGGTGAGCGTGCCCGCGCCCATGCCGCTGCCGGCTGGCACCACGGCGCTGGACGTGTTCTGTGCCGTCGCCAGGCGCTGCACTTCCAGGGAGAAGCCGGTGGGTGGCGTGCCCGCCTTTACCGTCACGCCCACCACATCGGGCAGCGAGGAGCTGGCCTTGACGGCCTTGAACGCGTTCGCTTCGGCCAGCTTCGCGCCCGCGTCGCCCAGCGTGGTGACGAGCGAGTTGATGGTGCCGTAGATCGACAGCTTGCTCTGCGCCTTGCTGACCTGCGTCTGCAGCCCGGTGAGCGGCGCGCGTTCCAGCGCCACGAGCTGCGCGACCATTTCCTTGATGGGCAGGCCGGAGGCCATGCCGGGAGATGTGATGGTCGCCATGGGGTTCCTTCGGGGTCAGTGGTTGGTCAGCGGCCCAGCAGCGACAGCACGTTCTGCGGGATCTGGTTGGCCTGCGCCACCATGGCGGTGCCGGCCTGTTGCAGGATCTGGGCGCGCGAGAGGTTGGAGGTCTCTTTGGCGAAGTCGGCGTCGACGATGCGCCCGCGCGCGGCGGAGAGGTTTTCGCCGGTGATGTTGATGTTGGCCACGGCGCTTTCGAAGCGGCTCTGCAGGGCGCCGAGGTCGGCGCGCGAGCTGTTGATGGCGTCGATGGCGTTGTCGATCACCTTCATCGCGAGCTGGCTGTCGCCGAAGTTCTCGATGTTGATGTCCTCGAGCGTGAGGGGCGTGGCGGTGGGCGTGGTGGCGCCCACGGTGCCGACGTCGGCGGCCGCGCCGGCCAGGCTTTCCAGGGCGCCGCCGGCGGTGGCGGTCAGCGCGCGGTCGGAGAAGATCTCATAGCCGGTCACGGCGCCGGTGGCGTCGAGCACCGGTCGGGCGAACACGCCCGTGTCGGAGGACTTGGCGTTGATCGCGTCGATCACCTGGCCGGTGCGCTGCGCACCGGTGGTGGCCTCGCCGATGGGGCCCAGGGCCACGGCATTGCCGTCGGCGTCCAGGATCTCCAGCGTGCCGGCGGGCACGGCGGCCAGCACGGCGGGCGCCACGGGGTCGGTGAGGTTGTTGACCGCGGCCGTGATGTTCGAATCGGTCGCGCCGATGTCCTTGACCCGCGCGCTCACGATGGACTCGATGGAGATGCCCTCGCCGGCGTTGGCGCCGACCTGGAAGGTGACGTTGGCGAAGGTGCCGTCGAGCAGCTTGGTGCCGTTGAAGGCGGTGGTCTTGGCCACGCGCTCGACTTCCTGGCGCAGCTGGGTCACCTCGGCCTGCAGGGCCTTGCGGTCATCGGCGTTGTTGGACGCGTTGGCCGATTGCACGGCCAGTTCGCGCATGCGCTGCAGCATGTCGCCCACCTTGCCCAGGGCGCCTTCGGCCACCTGCGCGAGGGAGATGCCGTCGTTGGCGTTGCGGGCGGCGACGTTGAGGCCGCGCACCTGCGTGTTCATGCGCTCGGAGATGGCCAGCCCGGCGGCGTCGTCCTTGGCGGAGTTGACGCGCAGGCCCGAGGACAGGCGTTGCATGGAGGTCGCGAGCGACCCCGCCGACGTCGCCAGGTTGCGCTGGGCGGTCATCGACATCATGTTGGTGTTGATGGTGGTCATAACTCACTCCTGTGATGGACTGTGAAAGTTGGCCCGGCAGATTCCGGGTCTCACCGCCACTGATCGCCGCCCTGGCTGGCCCGGCGACGAACTCCATCGGGAAGCTCGCTCCGTCAATTTCGGTGATGACCGGGAATTCTTTAGATTTGCCCGATGGCGAACGGTCGGATAAGCGCCGCCGAACATCGCCAATTCCGGGCTTTTAGAACCAAGGTTGTAGGCATTACGCCGACACCGGGTGCCGGAAATCCCGACAGCACGCACAGACGTTTCCCGATTCAAGTTTGTTCACCGATCGACACAATTCCTCACATCGGGTCCAGCCCAGTCCAGGCGAAGACCTCCCACCGACGACCGATACGTGAAGGAGCGAGTGATGGACAGCGAACAACTTCTGGCCGAGATCCGCGAAGCCAACCTGACCTACCTGATGCTGGCGCAGAACCTGATCCGCAAGGACCGCGCCGAGGCCCTGTTCCGCCTGGGCATGACGGAAGAGGCCGCCGACCTGCTGGCCATGCTCTCCACCGCCCAGCTGCTCAAGATCGCCTCCAGCAACATGCTGCTGTGCCGCTTCCGCGTCGACGACGACCTGGTGTGGAACCTGCTGACCAGCCACAACGTGAAGAAGGTGGACAACAGCACCACCACGCAGCTGCACGCCAGCATCCTCATGGCCGGCAAGTACGCCGAGTCCATGGCCACCACCGCTCACTGACCCCTCTCTCGCATCTGGAGTTCGACATGGCCACAGGCAAAAGCATCCTCAACGAGTCGCGCGACATCGAGCGCGCGGTGGCCCTGATCCAGCTGGGCGCACGCCTGCAGGTGCTGGAGTACGAGACCAGCCTGTCCTACGAGCGCCTGCTGCGCCTGTACAAGGAAGTCGCGGGCAAGAGCCCGTCCAAGGGCCAGCTGCCGTTCTCCACGGACTGGTTCCTGACCTGGCAGCCGAACATCCACGCGTCGCTGTTCCTCAATATCCATGAGTACCTCTCCAAGGCCAGCGCCCTGGAGGACATCGACACCGTCATCAAGGCCTTCCGCCTCTACAGCGAACAGATGACCGCCAGCGCGATCGAGCCGCTGCTGTCCATCACGCGCGCCTGGCGCCTCATCAAGTTCGTCGACAGCGGCATGCTCACGCTGACCAAGTGCTCCTGCTGCGGCGGCCGCTTCGTCACCGAGCCGTACGAGAACGCCCGCCATTTCGTCTGTGGCCTGTGCCAGCCCCCGGCCCGCGCCGGCAAAGGCAGCGCGGCGGGATCGCTCCGCTTGCACTGACAACGCCGGTTCAGGCGGTCAAAGCCGGAAAAGGGCCCCCCCAAGGGCCCTTTTCGCGTTTCTGGCGGGCCTTCATCGCCCCTAGAGTCGGTCGATAAGTCCTGTATCCATTCATTCGACCCAGAACATGTTCGTCATCATCGGCTTCGTGGTCTCGATGCTCTGCATCTTCGGCGTGTTCATCGCGCACGGGGGCAACATCGGCGTGGTGCTCAAGGCCCTGCCGTTCGAGATGACCACCATCCTGGGCGCGGCAATGGGCGCCTTCCTGATCAACAACCAGATGAAGGTGGTCAAGGCCGCCTTCAAAGGCATGGCCGGCTGCTTCAAGGGCAGCCGCTACACCAAGGAGCGCTACCTGCAGCTCATGGCCCTGCTGTACGACCTGCTGCAGAAAGCCCGCAAAGAGGGCCTGATGGCCATCGAGCAGGACGTGGACAACCCGCACGAGTCGGCGGTGTTCCAGAAGTACCCCACCATCACCGCCGACCACCACGTGGTCGAGTTCATCACCGACTACCTGCGCATGATGGTCTCGGGCAACCTCAACGCGCACGAGATCGAGTCGCTGATGGACAGCGAGATCGAAACCCACCACCAGGAAGCGCACGCGCCCGTGGCCGCCATCGCCCGACTGGCCGGTGGCCTGCCGGCCTTCGGCATCGTGGCCGCCGTGCTGGGCGTGGTCAACACCATGGGTTCGGTGGGCCAGCCGCCCGCCGTGCTGGGCGCCATGATCGGCTCGGCCCTGGTCGGCACCTTCCTCGGCATCCTGCTGGCCTATGGGGTGTTCGAGCCCCTGGGCGGCCTGATGGAGCAGAAGGTGGAGGAGAGCGGCAAGGAGCTGCTGTGCGTGAAGACCACGCTGCTGGCCAGCATGCAGGGCTATGCGCCCGCCACCGCCGTGGAGTTCGGCCGCAAGGTGCTGTTCAGCGACGTGCGACCCAGCTTCAGCGAACTCGAAGGCCATGTGAAAGGGAAGAAGGCGTGATGCCGCAGAACCCAGTGGCGCCGCGGAACTGGCTTTGCCAGGCCGCAGGGGCCGTCTCCCCTGTGGGGGGAACGCGCGACGCGCGGCAGGGGAGATCCTGATATGGCGGGTGACGGCAAGAAACTCCAGCCGATCGTCATCAAGCGGGTGAAGAAGGCGGGCCACGCGGCGCACGGCGGCGCGTGGAAGATCGCCTACGCCGACTTCGTGACGGCCATGATGGCCTTCTTTCTGCTCATGTGGCTGCTGGGCTCCACCGCCAAGGGCGACCTGCAGGGCATCGCCAGCTACTTCACCAACCCGGTGAAGGTCTCGCTCATGGGGGGCGACGGCACCGGCAACAGCACCAGCATCATCCCCGGCGGCGGGCGCGACCTGTCGGCGGCCAACGGCCAGCGCGACTCGGGCGACACCGAGCGCACCGTCAAGGAGCTTGGGGCCCAGATGGCGCGCGCCGAGCTGGCGCGCAAAGACCAGGAGCGCATCGACGCGCTGGAGCGCAAGATCAACGCGCTGATCGAGACCGACCAGAAGCTGGGCGAATACCGGTCGCAGATCCGCATGGTCAAAACCCCCGATGGCCTGCACATCCTGATCGTGGACGACCAGAACCGGCCCATGTTCGACACCGGCAGCGCGCTGGTGAAGCCCTACATGCGCGACATCCTGCGCGCCATCGGCGGCTCCCTGGGGAACGTGGAGAACCACATTTCGCTCGCCGGCCACACCGATGCCACGCCCTATGGCAGTGGCGACCGCGGCTACAGCAACTGGGAGCTCTCGGCCGACCGGGCCAACGCCTCGCGCCGCGAGCTGGTGGCCGGCGGCCTGCCCGACGACAAGCTGCGCCGCGTGGAGGGCCTGGCCGCCAGCGTGCCGCTGCTGCCCGACCGGCCCCTGGACCCGAGCAACCGGCGCATCAGCATCATGATCATGACGCGCGACTACGAGGGCCGCATGTTCCCGCCGGCCCTGCCCGCCGCGCCAGTGCTGGGCTTGCCGCCGGCCGCCTTGGTCCCGGCCCCGGCCGCGCCGGTGGCCACCACGGCCCTACAGATTTCCCCCGACCTGACGAAAACAAGCGAGACGAGCACGCGCTGAGCGGCCCGACCTTTCCCGACCCCACCTCTGCGGAGGCTGCCATGTCCACGCCGATGAAATTCCTGATCGTTGACGACTTCTCCACCATGCGCCGCATCGTGCGCAACCTGCTCAAGGAGATCGGCCACGCCGACGCCGACGAGGCCGAGGACGGCGCGATCGCGCTGGGCAAGCTCAAGGCCGGCGCCTTCAACTTCGTCGTCACCGACATCAACATGCCGAACATGAACGGCTTCGAGCTGCTGGCGGCGATCAAGGCCGACGAAAAGCTCAAGCACCTGCCGGTGCTGATGGTGACGGCCGAGGCGCGCAAGGAAGACATCGTGCTGGCGGCGCAGAACGGCGCGGCCGGCTACATCGTCAAGCCTTTCACCAAGGCCACGCTGGAAGAGAAGCTCGCGAACATCTTCAAGAAGCTCGGTCTGTGACCGGCGTCGGGAGAACCAGGTCATGAACCACACCCCCGACACGCCGGACAGCCAGGCCGCCAACCCGGACATGTTCCGCAAGCTGGGCGCGATCACGCGCCAGCTGCACGACGCGCTCAAGGAGCTGGGCTACGCCGACAAGCTCCAGGGCACGGTGGAGCAGTTGCCCGACGCGCAGAGCCGCCTGTCCTACATCGCCCGCCTGACCGGCGAAGCCGCCGAGAAGGTGCTGAGCCAGGTGGAAGAAGGCAAGAAGGAACAGGAGCAGCTGGCGCAGCGCGGCCGCGAACTGGCCGACACCATCCGGCGCGTGCCGGCGCTGGCCAAGGCCATGCCCGAGCTGCTGGAGTGGTCCACCGACGTGGTGGCGCTGGCCGAGAAGACCGACGCGCGCCTGACCGAAATCATGATGGCCCAGGACTTCCACGACCTCACCGGCCAGGTGATCGCGCGCGTGGTGGGGCTGGCGGGCACGATAGAAGAGCAACTGCTGGGGCTGCTGCTCGAATCGGTGCCGACCGGCCAGCCGGGACAGGACAAGGCCCACGAACTGGCTGGGCCGGTGGTCAACGCCGAAGGCCGCACCGACGTGGTGACCGACCAGAAGCAGGTGGACGACCTGCTCGCCAGCCTGGGGTTCTGAACACCCTTGTATTGGGCATGAGCCGGTCGGCGCCGCAGCGCCTGTTGCCGCCACGCAGGCAGGCGCAGAGGCCGGGCTCTTTCTGCTGAAGAAGTGATGGTGGTTTTTGGTTTGACTTCTGCAGAGGTTGGTCGCCTGGGCGGCCAGTAAGCTGCCCCGCGCGAAGCCGGCTCCCTTGCCGGCCGCAGGAGGGGTTTTCGTGTATTCCTTGCTTCCGGCCTTGGCCTCGGGGCTATTCCTGGGCTATGGCATCTACGTCCTGGCCGCCAAAGGGCTCAACCGCGTCAGCCTTTGCTTCTTCGCGCTGTGTCTGACGACTTTTTTCTGGCAGGCCACCTGGGCGGTGCTGTTTCAGGTGAGCGACCCGTTTTGGACGGAGGTGCTGGTTCGCCTGGGCTACCTGCTGATCATCTTTCTGCCGACCAGCCTCTACCACTTCCTGGTGGAGGTATCTGATCAACCGGAGGATCGGCGCTGGGTGATGCTGTCATACGGCGTGGCGCTGGTTCTAGGTGGATTCAACCTAGGCACCGACCTGTTCGTCGACGGCTACTACGAGTACTTCTTCGGCCACTACCCGAAGGCGGGGCCCTTGCATGCGGTGCACGTGCTGCAGACGGCGGTCGTGGTCAGCCGTGGCCTGTTCGTGACCTGGCGGGCATCGCGTCGGGCGTCGACCGATCGGCGTTTCCGCTTGACCCTGTGTGTGGCCAGCCTGTGGATCTATTTCCTGGCGGCAGTGGACTACCTGTGCAACTATGGATTCGGTTTCTATCCGCCGGGGGTGTTCTTCATCACGATCAGCCTGGGGCTTATTGCCGTCACACACCGAAACTCCGTCAATTCTCTGGCGGTGGCCGCCTCGATTGCCCACGAAATGCGCACGCCATTGACCAGCATTCGCCTGCAGGCAGAAGTCCTGAAGCTGTGGGTGCCGGAACTGCATCGTGGCTACAGACTGGCGGTTGAGAAAGGGCTACTGAAGGGATCATCAGTGGTGCCGGATTTGCCCAAAATGTCGTCCTTCGTCGGGAGCATCGCTCACCAGGTGGAACGATCCAACGTGGTCATCGACGTGATTCTGGCGTCGGCGCGCCAGAAGATGATTGAGCCATCAACCTTCACGCGCTGCTCCATGGAGGCTTGTGTCAAGGAAGCCGCCGAACGCTATCCCTACAGGGCGGGTGAATGGGACAAGGTGGTGGTCGTGCCAGGCCAAGGGTTTGAGTTCATCGGCTCCGAACCGCTCATGGTTTGCGTGCTTTTCAATTTGCTCAAGAACGCCCTGCAGGCGATTGCAGTCGCTGGCAAGGGGGACGTCAAGATCTCCATGTCGACGGAGAACGGGCACCATGTTCTGGCCATTCGTGACAGTGGAACCGGCATCCGGGCGGCCGACATGTCGACCATCTTCGATCCATTCTTCACGACCAAGTCGTCCGATGGCACGGGGCTTGGCTTGCCGTTCTGTCGTCGGGTGATTGAGTCCTTTGGCGGTACTTTCGATGGCGAATCGGTGGAGGGGCAGTACACCTGCTTTCGGCTGCGGCTCCCTGTCGTCGATGTGTCCGCTCCGCCGCCGTGCGCCCACGGGATCGAATAGCCCCCTTTCCCCCCGCCTTATCGCCCTTTAGTTTTCCGCCCCGCTTTCCACAATCGGGCTCACTTCCCAGAGCCTGAACCGTGGACTCCTCGAGCCAAGACAAAAACCTGCCCGCGACACCGCAGCGCCTGAAAAAGGCGCGCGATGACGGCCAGGTCGCGCGCTCCAAGGACCTGTCCAACCTCGCCGTGCTCGGCGGCGGCATGCTGGTGCTGTTCGGCCTGGCGCCCACCGGCTTCGCCCGGATGCGCGACACGCTGGCCGGCCAGCTGCGCTTCGACAACGCCAGCGTGCGCACGCCCGAGCTCATGCTCCAGCGCCTGTCGGACAACGCCGCCCAGGCCCTGATCGTCTACCTGCCCCTGGGCCTGCTGGTCATCGCCCTGGCGGTGGTGGCCCTCATCGCCGCCGGCAGCGTCGCCCTCAGCACCAAGCCGATCGAGCCCAAGCTCAGCAAC
>NZ_MKSS01000249.1:0-1771 GCF_001897365.1 Hydrogenophaga sp. 70-12 | reverse complement strand
CACCACCACTGGGTGGAGTACGTGGTGATCGGCGAGCCCTTCGGCCTGATCGGCCTGGACATGGCCGGCCAGGTGCACTGGCTGCAGCTCGAACCCACCTCCAGCCTGCCCGACCTGGCCGATCTCGCCGCCTCGGCCGCCTTGGGTATGGAGGTGGTGCAGGCCATCCGCGCCGGCCAGCGGCTGGCGGCGGTGGAACTGCACCAGCAGCTCGCCCTGCCCGGGCGGGTGCGCACAGCGCCGGCCATCGCCATCGGCGAGGACGGCCTGCTCATGGCCGCGCCCTTCCAGCTCGAAGGGACCGAATTGCCCCAGCCCATTTACCCGTACCGCAACTTCCTGCAGTCCGAGAACCACCGCATGGTGCAGGACCACTGAGGCGCCGGGCGGCGCGAGTCCGCCCGTGCCCTCAGTCGACCGCGCCCGCCCGCGCGCGGCGGGCGATCGGCCACTCCCAGGGCTGCACGATGGGCGCCACCTCGCGCAGCACCGCCTCGATGTGCCCGATCTCGGCCTCGGTGAGCGCGGCATTCAGCGTCAGTCGCACCATGGCGCGGTTGCGGCTGGTGGCGGGGGCACAGAAGATGGCGCCGAACAGGCCGCGGGCTTCCAGCTCATCGCGCAGGCGCATGGTCCCGGGCTCGGTGCCGGCCTCCAGCGCAATGATCTGCTCGCTGCCCTGGTGGATGGGGTAACCCATGTCGCTGATGCTGGCGCGCAGGCGCTGGGTGATGGCCATGAGCCGCTCGCGCGCCGCGTCGGCGCGCTGCAGCACGCCCACGGTAGCGCGCAGGCCGGCCACCTCGTGCGGCAGCAGGCAGGAGCTGAAGATGTTCGGGAAACTGGAGCTCAGCACGTAGTAGCGCATGCTGGCCGGCATGGTGAAAAAGCCAGCGCGCCCGGCCATCGCCTTGGCCAGGCTGGCGGTAATGAAGTGCACCCGGTCGGTCAGGCCCAGTTCGGCGCACAGACCGGCGCCGCGCGGGCCATGGGTGCCCAGCGAATGCGATTCGTCGACCAGGATCATGGCGCCGTGCTTCTCCACCACCTCGACCATCTCGCGCAGCGGGCAGACGGCGCCGGTCGTGCTGTAGACCGAGTCCACCACCACCACCCCCGGGCCCTTCTTGGTCAACACCCGGTCCAGATGGTCCGGGTCGTTGTGGCGAAACGGAGAAGCGGGCGCCCGCGCCGCATGGGCGCCTTCCCACAGCGAGGTATGGGCCATGGTGTCGATGTAGACCGGCGTGTCGGCGTTGGCGATGGCCTGCAGCAGACCCACGTTGGCCGAGTAGCCCGATTGGCAAATCAGGCCGTCCTCCTTGCCCACCCAGTTCGCCATCTCCAACTCCAGCGCACGCGAGGGGTGCTGCGCCAGCAGAAACACGCCCGACTGCACCACGAATTCCGAGTTGCGGGTGAGGGCCGCGACCTGTGCCGAAACGATGTCCGGGTGGCCGGTCACGCTCAGGTAGTCGTTGCCGTCCAGGCGCACCGCGTTGGGACCGGGCTGGCTGCCGTGCAACACGAATTTGCCGCCCCAGTCCCCCTCCCAGCGGGGCAGAAAGTCCCGCTCCAGACGCGCGCGCAAAGCGGGGTTGAGCGGCGGATCTTTCGGCGCCGCGAGTTCGAGTGTTCCCAACGTTGTCATGGAGTTCCCTTTAAAGACCCAGGACTCCATTGAAAAAAGAAATGTGTGACGGATCGCACAAACCCTGTCAGGATTGACAGGGGGCTTGACGCTTTCGTCTCAACTTTGAGTTTGGAAAAC